>CAMPHD010000280.1 GCA_946885765.1 uncultured Thalassospira sp. | reverse complement strand
ACCAACAGGGGCGGTGGTTGCTTCGGTGTCGATCCGAAGATCGTCTTTGCCATACAGGCGGCAAACACGTGTTTGCATTAATTACTCCATCAGGGACGGCAGCCAGGTTGACAGTGCCGGGACATAGGAAACAAGGAACAGGATCAGGATATTGGTCAGAAGGAACGGCATCAGCGCCCTGATAACCGTGGTCACCGGGGCTTTGGCGATGTTCGCACAGATGAACATGCAAATGCCTACCGGCGGGGTCGTCAAACCGATCATCAGGTTCAGAACCGCAAACACCGCGAAATGGATCGGATCGACGCCGACATTGGTGGCAAGGGTCAGAAGTGGCACAAATAGGATGATCAAGGCCGCAATCGTTTCCATGAACATGCCGACAATGAGCAGAACCAGATTGATCAGCAATATCACGGCATATTTGTTATCCGTGAATGACAATACCGCGTTTGAAATCATCTGCGGGATGCGTTCGGAAACAAGGATCCAGCCAAACACGTTTGCCAAACCGACAAGCGCAAGAATGGCGGCGGCGGTCACCGCGCTGTCGATGATGATTTTCGGAACCTTGCGCAGCGGCAGTTCGCGATAAATGAAACAGCCGACAATCAGGGCATAGATACTGGCAATGACTGCGGTTTCAGTCGGGGTGACGATGCCGCTCAGCAAACCGCCGACAATCAGGGCCGTCATGGCAAGTGCCCAGAAGGCGCCGACGAAGGATCGGGCCAGTTCACCAAATCCCTGCCACGGCTGGTGCGGGAAATTGCGTCGGACCGCGATGATGTAGCAGGTGACCATCATTGCAAGACCCATCAGGATGCCGGGAATGGCTCCCGCAATGAACATCTTGCCAACAGAAATGCCGGACAATGCACCAACGATGATCATGGGCATGCTTGGCGGGATGATCGGCCCGACCGTTGATGATGCCGCCGTAACAGCGGCCGAAAAAGCAGGTGTGTATCCGGCGCGGACCATGCCGGGGATCATCATGCCGCCGATTGATGCCGCGTCGGCAACAGCGGTTCCGGAAATGCCACCAAACAGCATGGAACCGGTAACATTGGTCAGGCCAAGGCCACCCCGCATCCATCCAACCATCGCATTGGCGAACCGCACAATACGCGGTGTAATTCCCCCGCCATTCATCAGGTTCCCGGCAAGGATAAAGCCGGGAATACAAAGCAGGACAAACACATCCATCCCGGCAAACATTTTTTGCGGGATCACAACAAGAGGAATGCCTTCAAGCAGCAAATAGCAAAGCGAGGACAGACCCAGTGTCACGGCGACCGGAAGGCCGATGACGAGGCCGAGGGCAAAAACGCCAAGTAAAATTGCGAGGCTCATGGGAAGTCCTTCGTCGTATCTTCAGCTTTTCCGTCAGAAACACCTGTGATGACACGTATCATCCGCAGGACCGCGAAAAGACCGAGAACGGCAAGAAGAATGAAAACGGTGGCGTGAATGAAATCCATCCGGACGCCTAATGCGGGTGAAGTTTGAAGAACACCGATTGAAACAAACATCCACGCAGGGGACAGCAATATCAGGCAGAACGCCGCCGTCAGCCCGGCCGAGATGAACATCAATGCCCGCTGAACACGCAAAGGCAGCATTTCGCAAACGATATCAACATTAACCAGTTCGCCATTGCGAAAGGACAGCCCGACGCCAAAAGCCGCAAGGAACAGCAATGCATGACGTGTAAGTTCTTCTGTCCATACCGGTGAGCTGCTCAAAAAGGTTCTCGACACAACCTGTATCAGGACCGTGCCGATCAGAATGCCGAAAGCGGCACCGGTTCCGACCCGGCAAAGTGCAATGATGGATGCGTATAATCTGGCAGAAAGCACGTTACTTCCCCGTCGAAAAAGGTTCGGTCACGCGTACGCAACCGAACCGGTAGAAATCAGTTTGCGAAAAGGTCTTCGACGACAGGACGGATTTCGTCAGAAACATTTGCAAGAACAGCGTCTTTTGCTTTCTGAGCAAAGGCCTGAGTGTCGACGTCAACAAAGGTCATGCCCTTTGCCTGAAGTTCCTTCGTCAGACGTTCTTCATCAGCGCTAAACAGGTCGCGCTCATATGCCTGCGCCCGTTTTGCTGCTTCCATGACGGCTTCCTTGTCGGCATCCGACAGTTTGCCCCAGGTGATTTCCGAAATGGTCAGATAAATCCATGAACGGACATGCTCGGTCTTGTTCACAAATTTCTGCACTTCGTTGAAGCTTGCCGAATCAATCAGTGCCAGCGGGTTTTCCTGTGCGTCGATGGTGCCTGCCTGAAGCGAGGTAAAGACTTCCGAGAACGCCATCGGTGTCGGTTGCGCGCCAAGCGATTTCCAGACATCAACAAAAAGCGGAACGTTCGGAACGCGCAGTTTCAGGCCGTTCAGATCGTCCGGGCTTTTGATTTCGCGATTTGATGTCAGGTTGCGCGGGCCGCGGGCGAAATAGGCAATCGGGCGGATGCGTGCTTTTTCGATAATCTGCTGCTCAATCTTGTCACCGATTTCGCCACTGGCAACGGCATCCATGTCTTCGAGCGTCTGATAGGCATACGGAACAGCCAGAAGGGCCGCCATCGGTGCCCAGTTCTGCAGGCTTTCACCGGTAATGGTCATGTCGACCGAACCAAGCTGCATGCCGTTGATCAGGTCGATTTCCTTGCCGAGTGTTTCGTTGGGGAAGACCTGCACATCAATACGGCCGTCGGTAAGGGTCGAAAGTTCCTCGCCGAACTTCACGGCAGCTTTGTGCCAGGCATTCTGTTCATTGGCGAGATGACCAAGTTTCAGGGTCATTTCCGCGGCAATCGCAGAGTTACCCATCATCATGGCGGCTACACCGGCGATCATCAGTTTCTTGGTCGTTTTTTCAAGCATCTTTTCCTCCCTGTTCGGTTGATGCCTTAGGGCGACAACGTGGAATTTGCGTTGTCAAAAAGCTCCGTTCTGGAGCGGGCAATATCAGGCAGCGTATGCAGAATCTCACGGAGGTGCTCACGCATGGCTGCGCTGGCTGCTTCGGGATCACGGGATGTGATCGCGGAAACAATTCGGATATGCTGTTCGATGATCTCGTTCATCGGAAACTGGAAGTAACTGAGGTAGCGCACCCGGTCGAGCTGGGCGCGAACATCCTCGACGACCTTCCATGCGTATGTTTTGCCTGCCGCTTCTGCGAGACAGCGATGGAAATCATGATCCAGTTTAAGGAATGCACGCGCATCGCCTTCCATCGCCTTGCGCTGATCGGTGATCAGTTGTTCAAGGCGTGCCAGAAATGCATCATCGGGCTTGGTTGCGACGAAACGGGCAATGTCGGCCTCGATGGCTTCGCGGACAAAACGGGCATCAAGAACGGCGGCGACGGAAATCTTTCGGACATAGGTTCCGCGTTGCGGGCGAACCTCCAGAAGGCCTTCGTCGGCAAGCTTGATGAACGCCTCGCGGACGGGCTGGCGGCTGACATTGTAATGTTTGGCAAGTTCGGCTTCCGACAGGCGCACGCCGGGAAGCAGATCCGTGCACACGATCCGTTCGCGAATAATGCGATGGATCTGTGGGCCTACGGCCTGATCGTGTGTGATTTCCCAGTCATTTTGTTCGGGATCGCCCATCAATCTCTCCTTGCTTTTCTGAGTCATGATGCATACTACCATACTAGTCAACAAAATTATGACGTGATATTATTCCTAACCGTTATAGTCGGTGTTGAAGACACCACGCCAATACAGAGAGAAACACATGAAACAAACCTGGAGATGGTTCGGCCCGCGCGATCTGGTCAGCATTGACGATATTTGCCAGGCTGGCGCACATGGCGTGGTTTCCGCTCTTCATCATGTGCCAAGTGGTACTGTCTGGACGCCGGATGAGATTGCCAAACGTCATGCCGAAATCGCGACCATGAAGGATGGGGCGCCTTCGGGTTTGACCTGGGATGTTGTTGAGAGTCTTCCGGTTTCCGAATCGATCAAACGGCAGGTAGGTCCGTGGCGCGATCATATCGCAGCCTACAAGCAAAGCCTTCGCAACCTTGCCGATTCCGGGATCAGCATCGTTTGCTATAACTTCATGCCGGTTCTTGACTGGACCCGAACCCATCTGAGCTGGCGTCTGTCAAACGGCGCAACCTGCATGCGATTTGATCTGGTCGACTTTGTTGCATTCGATCTGTTCATTCTGAACCGCGATGGAGCTGCCGATGATTATCCGGCCGCAATTGTTGCGGATGCAAAAAGTCGTTTCGCACAAATGCCCAAAGATCGCCGTAGTGAACTTGAACGGACGGTTGCGTTCGGCTTGCCCGGTTCGGTCGAGAATCTCTCGCTAGATGATTTGCGCGTGTTGCTCGCAACCTATGCCGATATTGATGCCGATACGCTTCGTAGCAATCTGGTCGACTTCCTCGAGGAAGTCGTACCGGTCGCACGCGAGGTCGGCATTCGCATGTGCTGCCATCCCGACGATCCGCCCTTTGCCCTTTTGGGGCTGTCGCGGATCATGTCGACCGAGGCCGACTATGCCTACATCATGCAGGCGGTGGATCTTCCGGAAAATGGCATAACGCTATGTTCCGGGTCGCTGGGCGTGCATCCGGAAAATGATTTGCCGGGGATGATGAAGCGCTTGGGGGATCGTGTGCATTTCATTCATTTGCGCAATACAAAACGCGAAAGCCAAGGCCTTCCATGCAGCTTCCACGAAGCCGAACATCTGGATGGCGATACCAATATGGTCGATCTGATCGAGGAAATCCTGCGCGAAGAGGCACGTCGCAAAGCAACGGGACGCGTAGACTGGAGCATTCCAATGCGTCCGGATCACGGGCAGGATATTCTTGATGACTTGAACCGCAAGGGACAACCGGGCTATCCGGCGATCGGGCGCCTCAAGGGCCTTGCCGAGTTGCGCGGTGTGATGACGGCACTTTCGGCAAGGTTTGATCTGCTTGGGGCCGCAAAATGACATCTTCCGATAATTCCGCTGCTGCACCCGACGCAGATAGGGCAACGGCCGGTATCGTGCATATCGGTATCGGT
>CAMPHD010000279.1 GCA_946885765.1 uncultured Thalassospira sp. | reverse complement strand
GTCACCGATATCGTCGATACGACGTCGGCCGGGGATTCCTTTAACGGATCATACCTTGCCGCCCGCAATGCCGGGCGCGACGTGCCTGCCGCCATTGCCGTTGCGCAAAAGGTCGCTGGCCGCGTGATTTCACGGCGCGGGGCGCTTGTTGATATCAGCGATATCAAACTTGATCAGTAATCCAGCCGGAACTGAACACCGGCCTTGCTGTCGATTTCGGTGGTTTCGCTGGTCACGCTGATATTTGGCGTCAATTCAATCTCGACCTCGACCCCGCTTGACCCCGGCGTGGTTCCGGTTTTGGTGCCGACATAGACCCCGTCCGTCAGGTATTTACCCACCTTGACGTTCGGGCCGTCTTCACCGCCCCCCACCTGCAAAACATCCGCCCCGATAAAGCGGCGCACCGAACCGACGATATCAAGTCCGCCGCCCCCGCCCGAAAGCTCGTTCACCGCACTGGCAAGCTGGACCGCCTCAATCGCGCTCAGGCTTCCTTGCGATTTGCCAAACAGCACCTGCGACAGGATTTCGTCCTCCGGCAGGGACGGGTTGGATGTCAGAACCAGTTCCGGATCGCTTGCCGGTCCCTGGAAACCGGCCGTCACCGTCAGGTCGTCGGTGGTATAGACGCCTTCAATGTCCAACAATGGATCGGGCGGTGTTGCACCTGAAAACGTGATTTTGGAATCCTTGATCACGAATGTCTTGCCAATGATATCCAGCTGCCCGCGAAGCGCCTGCAACTGCCCGACAATGATCGGCTCTGCGGTTGTCCCGCTGATATCAAGCTTGCCACCCCATTCGGAATCAAGGCCCCGCCCGCGCACAAACAAACGCCCCGGAATATCAACCGTCACATCCAGATTGCCGACAAAACCCGATGCCGCTTTTTTCTTTTCCTCTTCTTCCTCGCGCTGCTTAGCGTCCTCGATATTCTCGACATCGAGGGTTGAAACCGACGCAGGCAGCGCAAGTGTCAGGTCCACTTCACCACGGCGAAGCGTTACATTGCTTTTGATATCGGCGGTTTTTTCGGTCCCGGTGACGGATGTGTTCACATCCGCCCAGAATTGCAGCTCATCCTTGCGCGACAGGGCTGCGTTATCAATCTTAAGCTCCGCCTTGTAACTGACCACCGGATCGTCATCCAGTGTCACCTCGGCCGAGCCACTGATCCGGCCATTCCCGCCATCCGTTGCCGTAATTTCCGGCACCCGCAAACCGTTCTGATCAAAGTCACCATTGATCGTGATCTGCTTCAACAGCGTGCCATATTCCAGATGCTCATACGCCCCGTCAGACAGGGCGATATCGCCATTCCAATCAAGCGCATCAAGCGTTCCCTTGGCAACCACATCCAGTTTGAGATGCCCGGACATCACATGATCAGGTGCCGGGACATAAGGCCAGAATTGTGCGATTTCGCCGTCCACCTTGACCTGCGCATCAATCGGCGCATCGGGGTCCAGTGTGAAATCCTGTTTGAGGATGGAAACACCCAAAGGCACGGTACCACGCGCCTCGACAATCTGTGCCTCTTCATTGCCAAGGGTGGCATTGCCGTCAAACTGACCGTCCTGCAACGCCAGATCAAGCACCATCCCAAACGGTGCCATATCCTTTACAGCCGCCGTCGTGATGTTTTCAATTCCGCCCTTGACGGTCGCAATCGGCAATTGTCCGGACGCTTCGGATATATCGGCGGTCACATTCATCGTACCATCCAGCCCGCTTAACCCGAACATCTCACCCCACGGCCCCAGAACGAGGTCGGCAATTCGCGCATTGGCGGCAAAATTGCGCTTTGGCCGATGGTCAAGTTTTGCGGTTACCTGCCCGGCACCGACATTCAATGCCGCGTCAAGTTTCTGCTGTCCGTTTTCGGTCTGGGTAAATAACAGCGGCTCGCGAAGGGCGATGTTCTGGCTACCGATACTGATATCAAGCTGATCGGCACGAACATTGATTCCGTCCGAAAGACCAAGTTCCATATCGCTATCAAGCTTGACCGGAATGGTATCGCGAAGCTGCCCGTTTGCATTCATCGCAATCCCGATGGCAGAAAGATCGCCGCTAACCTCGGTCTGCAACTGATCAATGGCAAGCGGCACAAAACGAATATCGCGCCCGTTCAGGGCCAAATCAAAACCGGGCTTTTCAAACGCGTTCAGGATCGATCCCGCCAGAACAACATCCTCGACCGCGGGCTGTTCGGCCCCTTCTTCGGCGGCAAGCCGAATGCCTTTGATGTTCGTATTCACGTCAATCTGCTGCTGGCCCGTTTTCGGCACAAACGCCACATCCGCAGTTAGCGCACCATTCGTCACCGGTGCCCCGAAATCAGACAGCATTACCGCATCAAGTTTGCGTACCGAAATCTTGCCACGCATCGGCACGGCGTAATCTGGCAACATCAAGCTACCGACCAGTTCAAGCCGTTCACCCGTCAGGGCAATATTATCCACCCGCAACCCATCGGCGGGCAAAACTACATCAGCCGCCAGATCGTAATTGCGCCCCATCAAACCAAACCCGGCCTTGTTGATCAGCGATAATACCGCCTGATCGGACCAGCGCATTTCGCTCACAAGATCAAGCTTTTCAAATTTCTGTCCACCGGCCAAAACCGACGGTGTCGCAAGCTTGATCGCTCCCGCCGGTGCTGCAATATCCCCGTCAAGGTTGATCGCAAGCGTCGCCGGGGCGATGGAAACACCAATATCGGGCGGCACCACACCGGGTTGAACCGAAAGATCAGATTTTACCGTCAAACGGCTGAATTCGTTCGAAATATCAATTTGCGCCGGACCGGAAATCATCGCAGTGGCAATCTGATCAAGCGTGATCGACAGATCAAATGCGTCACTGACCGCAAGCTTGCCGTCAATGGTTGGTGCCGGTCCGACAATACGGTCAAGATCGGCAATACCAAACCCGGTTTGGTCTGATTTGATCGCAATACCGGCTTTGCCGCCCTGCTCCATCGACCATTCAATATCGCTTATCGCAACCTGCCCCGCCCCGCGCAGATCAAGACCCGAAATCGGTGCAAAGATCGAAAGATCACGGATATCGGCAATCAGTTCACCATCCGTCACCGCCATCACGTCATTGATATCGGTCTTGCCGTCAATGGAAATGCCCGGCGTTGTAATGTTGATTTTGCCAAGCGCAAATCTGCTGAAATCCGGTGCGATTTCCGCATCAAGGGCAATCTGCTGCGCATTGCCCAGCATCGCCCCAAGATCGGCATCCTGCCATTCATTGCCCGAAGCATCGACCCGGCTTTGAACCGAAAACCCGTCTTCATCACCGCGCAGATCGGCATCAAGTGCCAGCGTCCCGATGGTTGATACCGGCGTTACGACCTTGTCCCCGCGCAGCATCACGGTCACATCGGGCAATTCAAGCGGCCCTTCCGCATGCACGTTCAGGTCAAGCCCGCCCCATGTCACGGCATCCTCGATCAGTCCCGATACCGCCGGATCGATATTAGCGCGCAGATCGGCCAGAACCGTACTGGCATCAAGATCGAGCTCCGCTGTCGCACCAACCATAGCAAATCCGGGTTTCCCGATATCGCCGCGCGTGATTGAAAGGCGGTTGGCATCGGCATCAAACTGCCCGCCAATCCCCAAATCGACATCGCCCTGCAACGGTTCCGGAAGCTGCCCGGCAAGTTCCCCTTGCGTTGCCAGCAAACCATCAAGGTCAAACCCGATCAGGCTGCCTTCCAGCCGCAGCCCCAAATCACCACCAAGCGTCACCAGATCACTTGCCGCAAGTTCGATCCGGCCTTTCCAGTCTGCCGCCGGGCCATCGCCTTTAAGGCTGATCGTCACATCCGGTGCATCGGCGGGTGCCAATCCCGCAAGGGTCATCACCAACCCTGCACGATCAAGCTTGCCGTCAATTTCGGCTTTCAACCGCTGCTCATCGCCATCAAAATCAATATCGGCCTTCAGATGGTCGATGCTGTCGTCAAGCGGTTGCAGATCAAGCGACAAGGCCGCAGCAAGATTTTCGCGGATCACAGCACTGGCCGCCAGCTCATAGGCAAAGCTTTTGCCACTGGCCGGGTCGGAAATACGCACATTCCCTAACGCCAGCTTGCCAAGTTCAATGGCAAGTGGCGGCACAAAACCGCCCGACGCGGTTTTTTCTTCCTCGACTGGGTCTTCGGTGCCTGACATATCGGGCAAAACGACATCAATCGCGGCACTTTCAACCCGATCAATCCGAAGCGTCCCGCCCAAAAGGGCCAAAGGGGACCAGTCAAACTCGAATTTGCTGACATCAACAGCCAGGCCATTTGACGGCATCGATAACGACAAGTGATCAAGCGAAAGCCCTGTCCAAAGGCTGCCCTCGATCCGGCCCAGTTCGAAATCGCCCTCTATCGCCTCTGCCACCGTAGTATTCAGCCACGGCGTTACCGCACGCAATACCGGCCCGGTTCCGGCAATGCCGATAATCGCGATCATCAGCAGCAACAGGCACGCAAACGCAATCGCGCCACGTCGCGCCCATTTGGCAACCTTTCCGCGTTTGGTGGTTCCGGATGGTTTGGGATCGTCAGGCAACGTCAAAATGCTTGTCCAAGGCTAAGATAAATCTGGAAATCGTCGTCAACATTGTCACGCTTATCAAGCGGCACGGCGAAGTCAAAGCGCAAGGGGCCGACAGCCGTGTAATAGCGGAAACCAAGCCCCGCCGCCCAAAGCAGATCAAGGTCTTCGGGGTCGCTTGCCTCAAAGACATTACCGCCTTCAACAAATGGCACGATGCCAAAGCTTTCCGTAACCCGTGCCCGGAATTCCAGCCCGGCCTCAAGAACCGAACGCCCGCCAAGCGGATCGCCATCTTCGTCAAGTGGCCCGACTTTCTGATATTCGTAACCGCGAACCGATCCGCCGCCACCGGAATAGAACCGTTTGTTGGCCGGAAGATCCGAACGATCTTCACCGATAATCATCCCGGCACGCCCCCGCCCCGCAAGGACATAATCGCCTTCTTCGTCAAAGGCGAAATATTGCGATCCGTTCAATGACACGGATGTGAAT
>CAMPHD010000278.1 GCA_946885765.1 uncultured Thalassospira sp. | reverse complement strand
CAAGAAGGGTCAGAAGAATGATGGCCCCTCTGATCAAAACGGGATCACTGAATTTATTCGATGGCGGCCTTGAGTGCGTCACGGTCAGCTTCCGACAGACTGTCACCGTGGCTTGCGAGATAATCCTCGACAACCTTGCGGCTTGTCGCACGCTGTTCCTCGGTTTGCCGTGCCGTTTTGGCTCTGGCGATTTGGTTGTTCACCAACCCTGCATCGTACTTTGCAACCTCTTCAGGTGTGCGCCAGTCGGGCAGATCGTTGCATTCGTCTTTGTTAATGCCTTTAGGCCCTCTCATTTGAAAGCAGTGACGATCCCAGCCGTTAAAGGGTTCGGAAATGTTGTCATCGCTTTCCTCAAAGCTGGTTGTGGCAGGATCCTGCTTCGATGCTCTGTAAGTGTAGCTCCAAGTTTCATAGGTGCGAAGCAGATCGTGACAATACCGCACGGTCTCGAATTCTGTCGTGACCTTCTGCATTTCCTCTACCCCATAATGCACGAGGATAAAGGAGTATATGAAGATCGCACGATGATCCTGCCAAAGGGACAATGTGTTCGGCAGACCGCGATCTCTCTCGCCCTGCGCAAACTCTTTATGTCTCCTCCACTCAATCAACCAGACATTATTCCAGTGCGCGAAAGCTTCATTGTTTTCGCAACGTTCCCAAGCCTTTTCCAAGGCAGGCAGAGTCTCAACCTCGGTCCAGAAACCTACAGCCCGATCATAATCAAAGAACCGATCAGGACCATTCGGTCTCGATCTTTCGTCAAGCGGCAGAGGACCCGCATTTGCTGCTCCTCCCAGAATAAGGAGGGCCAAAATGGATAGTTGTCCGACCTGCACAATCGCCCTGACTTTCGCCCAGAACTCGGAAATGTTCGTGACCGGCTTGGCCGAAGCACTGAACCCGTCAATGCTCGTGATCTTTGCGGCTGTCACCGGTTTATGGGTTTCGATATCCGGCCTGAAAATCGTCATGGGCAAGCTCGATCTGATCAATTTCGGTCATGAGTTGTTCTTTGTGATTCTAGCAGGCGGTTTACTTGCAGGCCAGTCCGGAGTGGTAACGCAGGTTTATAAAACCGGCATCAATACCATCAGCGGTGCTTCTGCCTTGGTCATGGATGCAGCTCGAAATACGGGCGGTGAAAGTTCGATCCCCCTGAAGGGCGAAGAAAACAATACCACCCTTTTCAAGCTCACCTCTCCGAATGCAGCCGACTTAGTTGTCCAGTCCTATGAGACCAAAACCAATAAGGAAGTTGGCGACGAATATCTTGGCATTGTTCGCCTTCTGTATGCGACCGAGAATGGGTTCCTCTCTGTCATGGACATGGGCAAAGAAATCTATATGTCCTTCTCGCTGGGCAATCTGACAGGTCCGCTCGCGGGGCTGTTGATTATGCTGATCTGGCTCATTCTGATCCTTGTCTATCTCAGTCAGGTTCTGGTCACACTATTCCGGGTGATGGTGCTGTCCGGAATGTCTCCATTCCTTTTGCTTGCCGTTGGCTTCGGCTGGGCGCGGGGCATGGTGTGGGCAAGTCTCAAAGCCCTGATGGCGGCCGGCATGGTGCTCTATGGCGCCACAATCGCGATCGGCTTTTGCCTGTTCTCTGTTTCTACCGTCGACGTAACTCAAGTCGATGGGATCACCATGGGCACCTTCTTTAGCGGACCCGGCTTCCTTGCGGTTCTGGTTGGTTTCATGGGGATCATTTTCGTCACCGAAGCCACGGCGATCGCCAACTCTATCGCCCAATCGCAATTCACCAACACTGCCGCCGCCGCGATGGTTGGCGGAACAATGGGCGCTGCATTCGGCCTCGCAAACAAGGTCAAACCGTTTCTGCCGCCTGCAGCGCAGGCCGCAATGAAATTCACAGACAAGCTTGAAGGCGGCGCAAGCAACTGGTCCGACGCGATGCAGGCCAGCAGGAACAATCCGAACATGATGGGCGATGCCAAATCATCCTTCTTCGGTGATTTGCGCAGTGTTTCGTCCATGGGCGACATGGGCAAATACATGGATGCCCTACGCAGAGGAGGGGTAGACCGTGGATAAGATCGATCTTTTCACCCTTGCAGCGCAGCTGGCGAAATCTCTGCATTCCGGGTTGAAGCGTTTGGGATTGATCCTGATTTATCTGGCGCTTTTGAGCCTCTTGTTAGAGCCGGAAGCAACACTGAATTTCTTAAAAGCCTTCTTCAAACTTGAAATTCGCGATCAGGCGCAACTCACAAGGCAGGCGATTCTTCTCCTGTTCTTTGCGGTCTGTATCTGGACCGGCATTCGATCTCTGTTTGCGATCCTGCCCGGGAAATCCGGCGTCGCCTCATCCCCTGACAAAACCAACGACATAGGTGCCAAATGATGAATTTGGATAAGAAAGCTCTGCTCAAAAATGTGCGTCATTATATCCTCCCCGAAATCGCCCATTGGCTGCGATTTGTTCTGAGGATTAGCAACTCCTATCTGGCCGCCACCTGTGGCCCCATCGGTGCCGGATTTCTCTTTGTGGTCTATTTTACCTCGGATAGCGGAATCTCAGTCTTCCGGGATATGGGATCAAGTTCGCCCGAGCAAATGCGAACCGGCGCGTATCAGGTTGTTGTCCTGCTGACGACGATCTGGGTCGTTTATATTGGCGCTTTTGTAACCTTCTTCAGCCGTTTTCCTTTCTCAACCAAAGTATCGAAGCACCCCGAAGAAATAGCTGTAGCGCGAACTGCTTTCCCCACTATCGAAGGAGAAAGCAAATGAAACGTCTGATCATTGTTTTTTCCGCTGTCGTCCTTCTCGCTGGCTGTGCAGTGACCGGTAAAGAAGTCGAAATGCCCAAAGAGGGCACCGGCACTGATGAAATGAAAAAAAGCCCATGTGTTTGCGAACCGATCCCTTTTAACAGCGGAGGCTTTGAATGGGTTGGTTAGGCAAGCTGCTTCAGAATATGCGCGATAGAAGGGCTGCATATCTTGAACAGAAAAACAACCAGGTAGCAGACAAGAAAGCGGACCAGCTCATTCCTGCCACCAATGGCCGGCACGGAATGGCCGTCGCTTCCGATCCGTTTTCATTTCAGGCAGCGCACAGACGTCTTGCCTGGATGCTTCGGATGTCGGCCGGCATGAATATCGCCCAGCTGGCATCTATCGTCGTTCTGGTGAGCGTCATCGCAGAAATGGTCCCTCTCAAGGAAAAGGTACCCTTCTGGATCATTCCCGCGAATGAGGACGTTGTCCGCTTCCAGATCAAGCCGGTTATCGAAGACGTCAATGCCTTTGACGTGGAGCTGGAAGGCAAGGCTCGGCGGTACGTCAAAGCCCGCCTTGAAATCGATGGAGTGACACAGAAGGAACGACAACGCGAAGTCTCCCGAATGACCGAAAAATCGGAATGGGAGGACTTCAAGAGAGAATGGATCGATAGCGGCAAAATCTCTCAGTCGATCAAGGACGGGCTGGATCGCGAAATTATCATCGAAAGCTCAAACAAGGTCGCAAGCCTGACGGGTGATTACAAGTTTGCGATCGACTTCAAGCGCATTGATCGACGCGACGGCCAACAGATCGGCGAACCACTCTCCTTAAGGGCGTACCTCTCGATGGTCACAAGCCCCAAAACCGTCACGCTCGAAAACAAATACATCAATCCTTTCGGGGTCACTGTCACGGACATGATTTTGAGAACCAGGGAGAGTTCATGATGAACGTATCCACCCGTCGCAAACCCGATTTTTCAGGCAACTCAGAAGCATTAAGGGGATGTTCCATGAGGCTCCCGAAAGCCCTCCGTATTACCATTCATGTCATCGGCACCCTGCTCTTTCTCGGGTATGTCGTTCTGTTTGTCATTCACTCGGCCAGTGCGCAAACGCCATCCGGTCGGCCGCCAATGCCAAATCAGGCACCTTTCTCTGAAAGTAGCACCGGCACGACGACAGCAGGTAGCAACAACGTTCCACAAACAGGCCAACAAGCGATGCCGGTCCCGCAATCGATCGTGGATCAGGCCCGTGATCAGTCAGAAGGCAATTTCGGCCCATTGATCCGGCCGCGCACCTCAGGGCAAGTTCAGGAAGCATGGGATTATGCAGAAGATGGCGATGCCGTCTATGTGACGGATCTGTGCGAGGAATGCACCTATAAGGTTCGCACCCGTGAATATGTCGTCACTATCCTTGAATTGCCGCGTGGCGAGAAAATCGACCGCACCGATATCGGCGATAAAGTGAGCTGGTCCATCGAGCGCCGGGGTGACAGACGGCTTGCCGTCAGACCCGCAAGCTATGGATATGACACGTCGCTTGTCGTCTATGGGCAATCCGGTCGAATTTATCCGTTCTATCTCCGCGCCGAAGGCGTGAACTCCCATAACATTCCCGATCTTGTCGTCAGGATAGCCGGCTCGGTGCAAATCGACACCTCGCTAGAAGTACCGATGGAAAACGGTACCGATACCGAAACAGTACCAAATAAGTATGGTGACAATACTGTTTCAGTTCCGAAGATGGACCTGCCCGCTTCATCTCAGGTCGAAGATGCCATTGACGGGCTCGTCAACACCAACCCGGGCACGCCGGAAGGCGACTTTGTTGCTGAAGCCAGGTTCAATCCGGACAGCCTTCGCGGCTGGGGGCAATATGAGCTTTGGGGCGATGACGAACTGGAACCGGTCACGGTCTTCAGAGACGATGAATTCACTTACATCAAGTTCGGCGACAAGTGGAAGGATCTGGAACTACCGACGGCCTATGTGGTGGTCGATGAATTTGACGAGCTGGTCAATACACGCGTCCAGGGCCAGACCTTTATCGTCGAAAGCACACAGAAGCTGATCACGCTCAAGAGCGGGTTCAAATTCATGTGCATCAAATATCTGGGGGCGTGAATGTCGATATATTCAGAAAAGAATTCTGTACACGATAGCCATCACGAGCAAACCGGAAATGATGCTCACGGGAATGGGCCAACTATAGAACAAAGCCCGCCATCCGTCCCAAAGGAATGCGAATGTCGTGATAGCCAGAAAACGCAGAGCCAAGATTGCCAGGGCAATGAAAATAAATCCAGCGATCAGATAA
>CAMPHD010000277.1 GCA_946885765.1 uncultured Thalassospira sp. | reverse complement strand
GGTTGCCACATCCGGATACAGGACGCGGCAACCCGATATCGGTTATGCGGTCTGAAGGGCGTTATCGGACCGACGATCAAGTACACCGCTGATCATGGTCAGACCAACCGCAAGCATCACCAGAAGGGCCGCAACCCACGGCGTTGCCGACAGGCCAAGTGACGAGGACACGACAATCCCGCCAACCCACGCCCCGATCGCAATGCCAAGGTTAAAGGCCGCGATATTCAGCGCCGATGCCACATCCACCCCGCCCGGACGGTGCAGCTTTGCCAGTTGCACGACATAAAGCTGAAGCCCCGGCACATTGGCAAATTGCAGAAAACCAAGGGCGGCCAGCGTAATAATCGCCAGGATCGGTGACACGGCGGTAAAGGTAAAGATCACAAGTGTGACCGCCTGCAACGCAAACAGGACGGTCAACGCCCGGACCGGATTGCGATCCGCAATACGACCACCCGCAAGGTTGCCAACCGCAATCGCAAGCCCATAGAACACAAGGATCAAACTGACACTGGATTCACTGAACCCTGTAATGTCCTGAAGAACTGCGGACAGATAGGTAAAGGTGACAAACGTGCCACCATAACCAAACGCGGTCATGCCAAACACGATCAACAACCGGCCACTGCCAAGGACGCGCACCTGATCAAGCAACCGTGCCGGTTCCGCCCGGCTGAGGTTCGAGGGCAGCAAAGCCGCAATCCCGGCAAAGGCAATCACGCCAAGGGCTGCTACACCCCAGAAAGTCGCGCGCCATCCCAGCATCTGGCCTATGAAAGTTCCCAACGGCACGCCGGTCACAATCGCAACCGTCAGGCCCATGAACATCATGGCAATCGCCGATGCGCGGCGATTTTCCGGCACCAGATCGGCGGCAATTGTTGCCCCGATCGAAAAGAAAACACCATGCGCAAAGGCCGAAATCACCCGCGCAACCAGAAGCATTTCATAGGTCGGGCTAAGGGCGGCGGCACTATTGCCAACCACAAACAAAGCCATCAAACCCAGCATCAGAGTCTTGCGGTGCATCCGCCCGGTCAGGGCGGTTAAAACCGGCGCGCCGAACGTAACGCCAAGGGCATAGACACTGACAATCAACCCCGCCATCGGCAGGGTCACCGAAAGATCGTTTGCCACGGTCGGCAAAAGGCCGACGACGACAAACTCCGTCGTGCCGATCGCATAGGCCGCGATCGTCAACGCAAATAAAGCAAGCGGCATTTCAATTCTCCGGCCCGCGCGTATTTCGCTTGCGGGCACAAATGGTTGGTGGGGCATCCCGCCCCGTTCATTGCCGCCCACTATGCCGATGGAATGCTTGCACGATAATCCGGATTGCGCGACAAATGCTTTTGAATTGAATTCAAAGCCGGAGGATCAGTTGGATAATCGCGCAGGGGAAATGGAAGTCTTCATCCGGGTGGCCGAACTCAGAAGCTTTTCCGAAGCCGGACGAAAACTGCATCTGTCGCCATCGGCTGTCAGCAAGCTGGTGACACGGATCGAAGACCGGCTGGCGACCCGCCTTCTGGTGCGATCCACACGCGGATTGCAATTAACCCCCGAAGGCGAAATGTATCTGGTCCGCGCCCAGCGTGTTCTTGATGAAATCGACGAAGCCGAACGTGCGGTCGCCAGCGGCGGTAAGGCCGCCCCGCGTGGCCGATTGCGCGTCAATGCGTCCATCGCGTTTGGTGTGATGTATGTTCAGCCGCTGATCCCGGCTTTTCTCGAACGCTATCCCGAGGTCGAACTGGATTTTTCCCTGACCGACGGGATCATTGATTTGCTCGAGGAACGGGCCGATATCGCCATCCGGTCCGGATCATTGCCCGACTCATCGTTAAAGGCGCGCAAACTGATCGAAAGCAGCCGTACCATCGTGGCATCACCGGAATACATCGCCAAACGCGGTTTTCCCCGCCACCCGGATGATCTCGTGGATCATAACTGCCTGCGATTTAACTTTCCCGTCCCGATGAGTGAATGGCCGTTCATCAACCCCGAAACCGGAGAACGGATTGCCCGGACGATCACCGGAAATTTCCAGTGTGACAGCGGCGCGGCCATGCGCCGTCTTTGCCTTTCGGGGCTGGGCATGGCGCGGCTTGGCCGGTTCCATGTCCAGGGTGATCTCAAGGCCGGAACACTGGTTGAAATCCTGCCGGACTGGAACCCGAATGAAGAACAGCTGATCCATGCGATCTTTGCCGGGCATGAACATCTTGCCGCGCGCATCCGGGCCTTTATCGATTTTCTGGTCAATCATATCGACCCGTACGGAAACGGCATCCGAATTCCGTAACGATTACGCCGCTTAGGAAACCGGCGCGCTCAGCAGTTCAAGGCAGCGCTGTGCCACCATGCGGGCCGGTTGCAGGGACGGATGTTTGAACGGTACGATTTCGGTATTTGGCAACAACGGCCGGGCATATCCACCGTCATAAAGTGACTGATGCAGACGTTGATGGCGCGGGCCTGCGATACCATCCGGGGCATAGATGTAAATCCCGCCGGGTGCAGCAGCAGCTTCGCAACACATCGAAACCGAATCCCCGGTCACAAGGATGATATCGGCCAAGGCCAGATACCCGAAATAGGGGTTTTCGGCCTTCGAGCTCCAATCATGCAGGTGATAAGCAAGCCCGGAATTACCGAGCATTTCGGCAATGATTTCCTCGTTTTCCGGGCCAGTACGGCGGCTGGTCGTAACCAGCAGGCTACCATCAATGACCTTGGCCGCGTCAATCGCCCGAACAACCAGTTCCTGGGCCATACCCGCCGTAAAGACCGTACTTTTGGTACTGCCGCCGATGATCAGCGCCACACGTGGAGTTGGCAGCCCCTTGAAATGCGGCCGCCACAGATCAGCTTCAATCAGAAGCCGCGTTTCGGTTACCCGATGCGGGGCACCCGGGATTTCAACAACATTGTCACGTGTCGGCATACGGTCATGAGCCGGAACCGCAATCAGGTCAAACGCCCCCTCGCCCCCGTCGGGTCGCATGATCTGGCATATGCGTGTATGGCCGTTGCTTTGCTTCTTGATCCAGCGGGCAATCGGTGCTGTCCGCCGCCCTGCGGCAATCACCAGATCGGGCCAGGGCGCAACAAGCCGCGCACGCGACGGGGTATCCACCCCCAAAAGACTGGAACGGCGAATGACATTGGGCAGGCGCGCCAGATTGGTATAACCAATATCGATCCGCTTGAAAGGCTGTGCCAGTGCTTCTGCCACGCCGACGGCCTGATTGACGTTTCCGGCGCGATCATCGGCCAGAACCCAGATCAGGTGTGTATCATCATCGGTCATTCAGGGTCGCATCCTTGTCGGATTATTGATTTCCCGTACAGGCAGGAAGCTGTCGCCTTGTCATTCCTGATTGGTACAGACAGTCCGCGCTTTTATCAAGCACCTGACGCGCGCGACCTTTTTCGGCTATGCTTTGTTACCAATATGTCATCATACTATACGGACATAATTCTGAAAAACGGTCTGACGGGAAATGCTCAAGACATCGATATCGGCAAAACGAAGTGCGCGGCTGGTTCTGGCCGGGTTGCTGATATTGTTGCCCGTCACCGTCTGGCTGACCACGGAACTGTGGCGCGAAACCCGCCTTGTCGAGATTGCCGAGGACGGTCGCAACAAGCTGGAACTGTACCGTTCCAACCTTCAGGGTGCGATCAAGGAACACGAATATCTGCCGATCACGCTTGCCAGTGACAAACGCATTCTCGACCTTGCCCTGCATTCAAGCCCGGCCGATGCCGCCGAGGTTAATGTCTATCTGGAAAAACTCGCCGCCGACAGCGGCGCATCTGACATCTATTTCATGGATCGCAATGGGATGACGATTGCGGCCAGCAACTGGAACAGCGATGCCTCCTTTGTCGGGCGCAACTTTGCCTTTCGCCCCTATTTCACGCAGGCCGAAGCCGGACTGACCGGACATTATTTCGCATTTGGCATCACATCGAATGTACCGGGTTATTATATCTCGCACCCCGTGCGCCCGAACGGCGCGGAATTTGAAGGTGCGATGGTGGTAAAAACCCATCTGGAAACGCTGGTGCAACGCTGGGCACGCGGCAGCGAGAACGTTCTGGTGACCGATGAAAACGGCATTGTGATCATCACATCGCGCCCCGAATGGCGGTTCCGCGATCTGGCCGGGATTGCCCCCGAAGACCGTCCGGAGCTGATGATATCACGCAAATATGGGGAATATCCGCTTGACCCGATGCCGCTGCGCCAGGGCGAATGGCCCGGCGATAACACGATCAGCATCCTGTCGCTTGCCCCGACCGCTGTCGTAACCCCCGAAGCCCTGCAATCAGGGCAAAGCATTCCGGCCAACGATGCCGAAGCTGCGGAAAAAGCCAAAACCGATGCCAAACCCTATCTCGCGATCAGAAGCCCGATGCCCAAACAGGGCTGGAAGATTTACCTGCTGACCGACAAGGCGGTTCTTGATCAATCGATCCTGACCGCAGGTTTCATTGGCGGGGCGATCCATATCATCATCATGGGAACACTGTTTGTTCTGCTGCAACGGCGTCGCGCGATGCTCGAACAGATTGAAATTCGCGACTGGTCGCAACGCGAACTGGAACGTCAAGTGCGGCTTCGTACCGCCGACCTCATGAGCACCAACCTGCGCCTTGCCGAAGAAATCAGCGAACGCCGCCGGACAGAGGACGCGCTACGCACGGCACAGGCCGAACTGGTGCAGGCAGGCAAACTTGCCGCCCTTGGTCAGATGTCAGCCGGGATCGCACATGAAATCAACCAGCCCCTGACCGCCATTCGAAGTTATGCCGACAATGCATTGAAATTCATTACGCGCGGCAATAACGAAACCGCCAGCCGCAATCTGGGCCGGATTTCCGAACTGACCGAACGCATGGGCCGGATCACCAACCATCTGAAAACCTTTGCGCGCCGCCCGAAACATGACACCCACCCCGTCGAACTGGCCGGGCCGCTGGAAAAGGCGATTGATCTTTTGCGCGAAACCGGGCGGGCCGGATTGGCCGACATCAGGTATCGGGCGGCCCAAAACGTGGCACTGGTCACGGC
>CAMPHD010000276.1 GCA_946885765.1 uncultured Thalassospira sp. | reverse complement strand
GTTCTCGAGTGCGGATTTCTTCATCGCGGCAGCCTGCGTTTCGCGGATGCGACGCTGACGATAATCGGAAATCTCGCGGGCCTTGGCTTCGTTTTCGACAACGACAAAGTCGTCACCCGCCGACGGCACACCGTTCAGACCGGTAACCTCGACCGGCATACCCGGAATGGCGTCTTCGATGCGAACACCATGATCGTTGACCAGCGCACGAACGCGGCCCCACTCGGCACCGGTGACAAATATATCGCCGTTTTTAAGCGTACCGCGCTGAACCAGAACCGTGGCAACCGGGCCACGACCTTTTTCCATGCGGGCTTCAACGACAACACCGTCAGCAACACGTGCCGGGTTGGCTTTAAGGTCAAGAACCTCGGCCTGAAGCAGAATGGCTTCTTCAAGCTCGGTCAGGCCAAGGCCCTGTTTGGCCGAAACTTCAAGACACTGAACTTCACCGCCCATTTCCTCGACAACAACTTCGTGCTGAAGCAGTTCGGTCTTAACCTTGGACGGGTTTGCACCCGGTTTGTCGATCTTGTTGATCGCGATGATCATCGGCACACCGGCTGCTTTCGCATGGCTGATGGCCTCGATCGTCTGCGGCATGACGGAGTCGTCAGCAGCAACAACCAGAACGACGATGTCGGTAACCTTGGCACCGCGCGAACGCATCTCGGTAAAGGCTGCGTGGCCCGGGGTATCGATGAAGGTAATCTTTGAACCGGTTTCCATCGTCACCTGATAGGCACCGATATGCTGTGTGATGCCGCCAGCTTCGCCACTGACAACGTCAGTTTTGCGCAGGGCATCCAGCAACGAGGTTTTACCATGGTCAACATGGCCCATGACGGTCACAACCGGCGGACGACCGATCAGCTGATCGTCATTGTCGTCTGCAGATACCAGCGCTTCTTCAACGTCGGCATCCGAAACACGTTTCATCTTGTGGCCGAATTCCTCGACAACCAGCTGTGCGGTATCGGGATCAAGGCTCTGGTTGATGGTCGCCATAACACCAAGGCCCATCAGGCACTTGATGACGTCGGCGGCACGTTCGGCCATACGGTTGGCAAGTTCCTGAACGGTAATAACGTCCGGAACAATAACATCACGCACGATTTTCTCTTTCGGCTTCTGCTGACCCTGCATACGGGCCTTGGCTTTTGCCTGCTGACGCTTGATCGAGGCCATCGAACGACGACGGCCACCTTCGTCACCGGTCATCGCATTGTTGATCGAAAGCTTGCCACGACGACGGCCTTCGTCACCCTTCGTGCGCGCGGCACGGCCAAGAGCTTCCTCTTCGGCGCGTTTGCGTGCGGCTGCGGTACGGGCTTCTTCCTCGTCCAGTTCCTTGCGGCTTTTCGGCTTGACAGTGGACGGATCAGCACGACGGCGTTCTTCCGGAACCAGCGGCTCTGCCGGTTCGCCAGGCATGATTTCTTCCTGTTTCTTGGCAACAGCAGCAGGCTTCGGCTTGGATTTGCCTTTGGTCGTCGATGCTTCAAGCGCTTTCTCGACTTCTTCAACAGAAACCGGGGCATCCTTTTCCAGCGCAGGAGCATCCGCCGCAGCTTTTGCTTCTTCCTGTTTGCGACGCTCGGCTTCTTCAGCCTTGCGTTTGCTTTCCTCGGCTGCACGTTCGGCAGCTTCAACTTCTTCCTGCTTGCGGCGTTCCTCGGCAGCCTTAAGGGCAGCCATACGGGCTGCACGCTCGCTATCGGTCAGGTTGCTGTGATCTTCAACCGGTTCCGGTTTGGATTTGGCCACCGGTTCGGGTTTGGCTGCCGGCGCAGGAGCCTCGGACTGCGGCTGTTCAGCAAGCACGTCCTTCTTCACCTCGCGGAAGCGGCCGGATTCGTTCTTTTCGAAAGTCCGCTTCTTGCGCACTTCGACAGTCACAGATTTGGACCGTCCATGCGAGAAGCTTTGACGCACCTGCCCAGCCTCGACCGTCTTGCTCAGTTCAAGTTTCGATCTGTTGAGGCTCAGCGGTTTCTTCTCCTGATCGCGATCACTCATAATCCGTCCAACTTCCTCATTTCCTGCGGGACCGGCATCCTTTGCCTGTCCTGTCCTGTCCGTTCTGCGCAAGCCTGCCTTCAGACCGCGCGAAATCCTTCTAGCCGCCCGAGCGAGCGACCCAACTGCTTTGCCAGTCCGCCCGGCGCGACAGCCACATGTACTGCTTTCTCGCGACCAAAGGCCGCGCCAATCTCGGCAGCATCCAGAACGGTATAAATCGGCAGATCCCGGGCCTTCGCCTCGATCTTGGATTTTCCGTCCGCAGCACCATCTCGGGCCGCCAATATCATTGCCGCGCCCTCGTCGATTTGGGCCCGGACTTTTTCGTAACCGGCAACCGCCTGACAGGCTCTGCGCGCAAGCGACAGCAGATCGAGGCTTTTCTGAAGCAAAAGCTTCTCGATCCGGTCTGCCAGCGCAGGGTCAATCACGACTTTTTGCCGCGCCGCCTTGGCAAAGGCATTTTTTGCACAGGCGGTATTTATCACATCCCGCGACGGGCACAACCATAATCCCCGTCCGGGCAATCGTTCCTCAAGGTCGGGAACGACCGTATCATCCGGTCCGATCACAACCCTGAGAAGGTCTTCCTTGGGCCGGACTTCGCCGGTGACGATACACCGGCGTTCCGGAACCTCGGCTACCTTGCCGCCTTTACGGTGCGACATGGCGTCCTCCGATCAGCCCTCAGGCTTCTTCGCCTTCTTCGGCATCCTCGGAAACTTCTTCTTCAAGCCCTTCGAACCAGCCAAGCTGACGACGTGCACCCATGATCAGGTCGTTGGCCTGGTCCATGGTCATGTTGTCCGCATCACCGATATATTCGATCAGCTCGTCACTTGCGAGATCGGCGAAGTCTTCAAGGGTTTTGACATCGTTTTCGCCAAGGCGAACAACAACGGCCAACGACAGCCCGCCAAATTCGACGAGGTCATCGGCAACCTTGAGCTCTTCACGACGCTTCTGAAGACGTTCGGCTTCTTCGGCAAGGAAGGTGCGTGCGCGGGTGCGCAGCTCTTCGGCGATTTCTTCTTCAAAACCTTCGATCTCTGCCAGTTCGGCCAACGGCACGTAACCGACTTCCTCGATCGAGGTAAAGCCTTCGGCGACCAGAAGATGGGCAATGACTTCATCAACATCAAGTGCCTTGATGAACATTTCTGCCCGTTTGCGGGCTTCTTCCTGGCGACGTTCGCTTTCGTCTTCCTCGGTCAGGATATCGATATCCCATCCGGTCAGCTGCGACGCCAGACGCACATTCTGACCGCGACGGCCAATGGCAAGGCTCAGCTGATCATCAGGAACAACAACTTCGATACGGTTGGTTTCTTCATCAAGAACAACCTTGGTAACCTCGGCCGGAGCCAATGCATTCACAACGAAGGTTGCCGGGTCTTCCGACCACTGGATGATGTCGATCTTCTCGCCCTGAAGTTCAGCAACGACAGCTTGGACGCGCGAACCGCGCATACCCACACATGCCCCGACCGGATCAATCGAGTTATCCGACGACTGAACGGAAATCTTGGCGCGCGACCCTGGATCACGGGCAACCGATTTGATTTCGATGATGCCGTCGTAAATTTCCGGAACTTCCTGGGCAAACAGTTTCGCCATGAAGGTCGGATGGGTACGCGACAGAAAAATCTGCGGGCCGCGCTGTTCACGACGCACATCAAGGATGAACGCACGGATGCGATCCCCCTGGCGCACGGTTTCGCGCGGGATCAGTTCTTCGCGGCGCAGAATGGCTTCTGCACGGCCCATATCGACCAGAACATTGCCAAATTCAACACGCTTGACGACGCCGTTGATGACTTCGCTCGCACGATCTTTGTATTCTTCGAACTGACGTTCGCGTTCGGCATCGCGGACTTTCTGCACGATGACCTGTTTTGCGGTCTGTGCAGCAATACGCCCGAAATCAATCGGCGGCAGCGGATCGATCAGAAATTCGCCAAGCTGGATGTTTTCGTTACGAATACGTGCCTGTTCAAGCGACATCTGGGTGAAATCGTTTTCGATATCATCCGTGACCTCGACGAAACGAGCCAGTTTGATTTCACCGGTTTTACGGTCGATATGGGCACGGATGTCATGCTCGTGGCCATATCTGGAACGACCGGCTTTTTGAATGGCCTGTTCCATTGCGCCAAGAACTTCATCACGATCAATGCCCTTTTCACGGGCAACGGCATCTGCGACCTGCAAAAGTTCCGGCCGCGGCATTCCCGAAGTTGCTTCCATATCCAACCTCTATTCTGCGTTTTCGTCAGACCGGCCCTTGCCGGTGACATGCGCGATCAATTCATCCGTCAGCACCAATTTCGACTTGGCGATATCGGCCAACGGCAACAATTCACGTTCGCCATCGACAAACAGGGCGACCGCATCATCTTCGATTCCATCCAGCTTTCCGCTGAAACGGCGACGGCCATTCTGGGCCATCACCAGCTCGACCTTTGCCTCAAACCCGCGCCAGACATCAAAGTCCTTGGCCCGGGTCAGCGGGCGGTCAATACCCGGAGAACTGACTTCAAGGTGATAAGCCCCCGAAATCGGGTCATCAACATCCATCAGGGCAGAAACGGTACGGCTGATTTCGGCGCAATCCTCGACATTGATGCTGCCGTTGCCATCCGCACGATCCGCCATGATCTGCAAGACATTGCTGTCTTTGCCCATCATGGAGACACGTACCAGTTCGAAACCCAGCGCGTTGATCGACGGCTCGATAATCTCCGTGATCCGCATCATCAGCGGGTCTTTCAACTGTTGTCCGATCAGCTCAGCCATATAGCGATGCCATACCCCAAAAAGCACAAAAGAGCGGGCGGAGGGCCCACTCTTTGTCAGAATTTACAAAAAGCTTGGCGGCTTTATACAGCCGACTTTGCCAGAAATCAAGTCACGATCCTGACCCTGCAAGCCTTTCAACCAAGGGATTTGCAACAGTTTTTGTAGACTTCAATGAATTCATGGCAGCTATGTCAGGAAGATAGACAATTTAACAAAATTTATCCGTCGATAACCGGCAATCTACAATGATACTGCATCAGCTTATTAT
>CAMPHD010000275.1 GCA_946885765.1 uncultured Thalassospira sp. | reverse complement strand
ACCGTGGATCGCGCATCGCGACTTTACCCCGATCACGCCGCTTGCCGATGACTGCCTTGACGAACTGGTTGCCAAACAATCGTCCGCCAAAAGTTCCGCGGCCTGATCGCCCGGCGACGGAGAATTTCAAATGAACCTTGATGCAAAACTGCGCAAACGTGCCGCAGACGGCAATCCCGTTCGCGTCGGCATTATAGGCGCGGGCAAATTCGGCTCGATGTTTTTAAGTCAGGCCGGGCACCATCCGGGCTATCACGTTCTGGGTGTGGCCGATCTTAGTGCCACGCGCGCCAAAGAAGCCCTTGATCGTGTTGGTTGGCCAAAGGAACGCTATCAGGCAACCGACCCGGACAATGCCCTTAAAAACGGCACGACATGGATTACCGAGGATGCCGACGCCCTGATCGAAGCCAACGGCCTTGAAGTCGTCATCGATGCCACCGGCAGCCCCGCAGCCGGTATCCGCTATGGCCTGAAGGCCATCGAACATGGCCGCCACCTTGTCATGGTCAATGTCGAAGCCGATGTTCTTGCCGGGCCATTACTGGCCCGCAAGGCCGAACAGGCAGGGCTTGTCTATTCCATGGCCTATGGTGATCAGCCTGCCCTGATTTCGGAAATGGTCGATTGGGCGCGTGCGGTCGGCCTTGATGTCATCTGTGCAGGCAAGGGCACCAAATATCTGCCCGCCTATCACCATGTCACGCCCGACGATGTCTGGACCCATTATGGCCTGACACCAGAACAAGCAAAGGCGGGCGGGATGAACCCGCAGATTTTCAACAGCTTCCTTGACGGCACCAAATCCGCCATCGAAATGGCAGCCGTTTCAAATGCCTGCGATCTGGTGCCACAGGATGTCGGCCTTCGGTTCCCGGCCTGCGGGGTTGATGATCTGCCGCGCTTGCTCTCGCCACGGGAAACCGGCGGCCTGCTGGATCGCAAGGGAACGGTCGAAGTGGTTTCAAGCCTTGAACGCGATACACGCCCTGTGTTTCGCGATCTGCGCTGGGGCGTTTATGTCACGTTTGAGGCCCCCAGCGACTATGTCAAACGCTGCTTCTCGGAATATGGTCTTCTGACCGACCCTACCGGGCAATATTCGGCGATGTATAAACCCTATCACCTGATCGGTCTCGAACTGGGCATTTCGGTCGCCTCTGCCGCCCTGCGACACGAGGCGACGGGCGCACCGCGCGCATGGTCGGGCGACGCGGTCGCCTTTGCCAAACGCGACCTCCGGATCGGAGAAAAGCTCGACGGGGAAGGCGGCTACACGGTCTATGGCAAACTGATGCCAGCCCGCATGTCAAAGGCCCAGAATGCGCTTCCCATCGGCCTTGCCCACCACCTGACACTCAAACACAAAATTGCAGCCGATCAGGTCGTGACATGGGACGACGTCGATTTCGACCTCACTGATCCTGCCATCCGCTTCCGCAAGGAAATGGAAGATACCTTTGGCTGATCAGGAATACCTGTTTTCGGCAACGGGTGCCGCCATGATGTTTATAATGACGGCACCCGCGTCCGGAACCTGCGAACATGCTCGATCAATGCGCGAAGCTTTGGCGTAACCGAACGACGCCCCGGAAAATAAAGATAAAACCCCACAAAGGGTGCCAACCAGTCATCAAGAACGGTTACAAGCTCGCCGCGCCGGATATAGGGCGCAAAGGTTTCCTCGATCCCGAATGTGATGCCGCCATCCGCAAGGGCAGTGCGGATCATCAATAGCATGTCATTCGTGGTAACCTGCGGCTCGACCGCCACATCAAATTCCTGCCCGTCGCGTTCGAATTCCCATCGATACGGTGCGGTCTCTGGCGACGGTCGCCAACCGATACAGCGATGCCCCGCCAATTCGCGCGGATGCCGCGGAATTCCGTGCCGCTCAAAATAGCGTGGCGTTGCCACCGCGACCTGCCGCTGCTCGCCCGTAAGCGGTACCGCAACCATATCCTGCTCAATCACCTCACCAAGGCGCACACCTGCATCGAAACCCGCGGCAACAATATCGAACTCCTCGTCGGTTACTGTCACATCAAGTATAATTCCCGGATAGGCAATCGCAAATTCGGCAACAAGCGGCCCTGACAGGAACCGTTCGGCAATTGATGTAACCGCAACCCGCAAAAGTCCATGCGGCATTCCCGATGCACTCCGTGCGGTTTCCAGCGCCGCTCCAATTTCGAGAAGCGGCGAATGAACCGTTTCCAGAAACCCTTCACCTTCTTCGGTAAGGCGAACACTACGCGTCGTTCGCTGAAACAGCGGTTGACCGATAGTTTCTTCAAGCCGCCGGATCCCCTGACTGACAGCAGAACGTGTTACGCCCAGCCTGTCGGCTGCCGCACGAAAATTTCCGGTATCCGCAACCGCGGCAAACATCGTCAGAAGATTAAGGTCCATACTGATTGGTAAATCATACTAACCAGTATGTCGAGTCATTGGCGGGTTATTATGAACAAAGATAGTGAGTACCGTTAGCGAGCAAAGGACGTGGCGGCACTTGATCGCACACCACCCGCAGCACCAATCGAAAAAAGCAGGAGCTCACTATGAACCCCCGCATGCTCGTTTTCTCTCTTTTATGTTCTGCCATCAGCACCACGGCCTTCGGTCAACCTGAAACGGTACAATCCTGACCGGCAGACCGGCAAAACGGCCCTGCAATGCTTCATGAAACGTGGATTCTGGATGGTTGGGAACGTGCCCCGGGTGATCCGGATTTTGTCTTTGCCGAAAAGCTTGCCCGTTATTACGACCTCGAAGATCCCGGTGTTTTTTATGACGACCCTGCACCGGACGGCAAGACCGCCAGACGTGCAATTGATTACGGCGCCATGTGGGAAGGACCGTTTAACAACATGCACTCGGCCCGGATCGTCATTGAAGCTGAAATTGCCCCCTATTTCCAACAGACAGAGGAACAATCTGGCATGAGCGAAATACAGCCCTCACCCTATATCGGCATGTGGGTCACCGCAGATAATCATGTCCGACAGGAACTCAGGCCCGACGGGCGGTACGCAGAAGCACGTGGCAATCGCGAAAACGCCTATATCGGCCGTTACGAGACCGAAGGCAACCGGATCGAATACCGGGATGATTCCGGTTTCACAGCCGACGGCGAATTCATCGATGGCATTCTACATCACGGCGGCATGATCATGCACCGACAGGAGAACAACCAATGAAACGTACATCCGTTTTGACCCGATACATACCGTCCCCGATCCGGTTTGGTACAGGCCTTTTCACTATCGTTTTGCCGATACTTTTAACCAGTCCGGCATCGGCATCGCAAACCGCAACAGCAAACGCAGCCGCGCTTGAACAGCAGGAAAACAACCGGGATATCGTTCGCCGTGCCTTCGACGCATGGGTGGCAGGCGAAAGCGTGTTCGGGCAAATTCTTGCCGATGATGTTGTCTGGACGATCCATGGCTCCGACCCTGTTGCTGGCACTTACACCAACCGCGAGGATTTTGTCGAACAGGCCGCAACACCACTTGTCAGTAGACTTGTAACACCGATCAAACCTGTTGTTCACGCGATCTGGGCCGACAACGATATGGTGATTATCCGCTTCGACGGTAGCGCCATCACCACCACCGGAACGTCTTATGAAAACCAGTTCGTTTGGATATTCAAAATGCAGGAAGGTCTGGTTATCGAGGCCGAGGCCTTTCTTGATCTCGCAGCCTATCGCGAGGTCGTCGACAACAATCCGGTGAAAACCGAATAAAGCCAGCCAAGTAACCCAGGTTTCCAAATGTGAAAAGCATGCGTTGACCTGCATGCTTTTCACCATCACTCAGACACAGCTTAAGACAAAACGGCTGTTTCAGTTCCGACGGGCCGCCTCAAATTCTCGCATCAGGGTCGCAACAAGCTCCGCTGCGGGCATTGCTCGCGCCAGTGGCGCACCTTGCCCGGCCCATTGCGCGCCAAAGCCGTCCTCATCTTTGGCTTTGGCAGCAGCGTTCAATGCTTTTCCCGCGTCATAGGCAATCGGATAGGATGGAACTGCCGCATCCAGCGTATCTTTCAGCGCCGTAAAGCGGTTTGCAATCGCGCGTGCCGGTCGCCCGGAAATCAACGACGTCAGTTGCGTATGATATGCCCCCGCCCCCATCAATGCACGGCGATATCCCTCATCGGCCGAGGATTCCGAACATGCGATAAAGGCCGTACCCAATTGGGCGCTCACAGCACCAAGATCAAGGGCGGCGGCAATACCCGCCCCATCCATAATGCCGCCTGCGGCAATAACCGGCAGCTTGCAATCACGCACCAGCAAACGGGTCAGTGCGACAGTGCTCAAACAATCATCATGCGCATCCGGGTCAAAAATACCGCGATGACCACCGGCCTCGATGCCTTGGGCAACGACCACATCAATACCAGCAGCCTCGATCTTACGGGCTTCGTCCAGACTGGTCGCAGTTGCAAACAGTATAATTCCGGCCTGCTTTAGCGCCGCAATCACATCTGCCGACGGCAATCCGAAATGTAAACTGACCACAGCCGGTTTCATCTCGATCAAAAGCGCCATCATATCCTGATCATCGGCAAAGCTTTTATAGATGGTGCGTAAACCTGACGGCGGCGTTGCGCCGAATTCAGCAAAATGCGGCCTTAAGGCGTGAAGCCATGCAGCCTCACAAACCGGGTCCGGCTTTGGTGTTTCATGGACAAAAACATTGACGTTAAAGGCGCGATCCGTCCGGGCGCGAAGTTCTTCGATCATCTTACGCGCCGCCGTCGCGTCACTTGCGCCGACACCAATCGATCCCATACCACCGGCATTCGAAACCGCCGCCGCAAGTGCCGGGGTGGAAACCCCGGCCATTGGGGCCTGCACAATCGGCAATGCCATACCAAGCCTGTCCAGCATTTCAGTCCTCCCGAATTCCCTGCCTCTGTCGCGGCAAACATTCTTCACGATTTCAGAATTAAGATTGACATATATTCTTAAATAAAGAATATAAATTCAAGTAAATTCCGCATCGGAGAATTATGATGGATCTTGCGTCACTGGCGGTTTTTCGTACCGTTGCCAAAGAGCAGGGCATTACCCGTGCCGCCGACC
>CAMPHD010000274.1 GCA_946885765.1 uncultured Thalassospira sp. | reverse complement strand
GCGTTTGTGATCGCAATCAAGGATTTGCGTATGGATCACGAACGGATCATTCAGATGAATTTCCCGGTCATAGGTAATGTGCATTTCAAGTGCAAAGGTCGAAAATCCGCGCCGTTCGGGATAAGTCCGCCCCATCCCGACCCCGTCCAGAAACGCCACAGATCCCAGATCAAAACCGACCACGTAATAACCGACATTGACGTGACCGTTAAAATCGATCCAGTCCTGCGGCACCGTCCCGCGATAGCTTTCCAGCATCTCCGGGGCGAAAAGATCGGTACTGATCATTTGCCTGCCTTCCCGACGGCATCAACAACCGCAACCGCCGCAACGAAATCTTCAAGCGAATGGCCGACGGATTTGAAAACGGTACATTCTGCATCGGTTTGGCGTCCCTTGACTTCACCACGGGTCAGGCCGAACAAATCGCCAAGAATATCGGATTTCGAAATCAATCCGGTGTTCAACGGCTGCACCACATCCCCGCCTTCCGCCGCAGCCCCTTCAAAGCTATCAACATAAATCCGGCATTTCTGCATCAGGGCATCGTCGGTTTCACGCATGGTCGGTTTGAACGCCCCCACCAGATCGACATGCGTCCCTTCGCGAAGCCATTCACCGCGCACCAGCGGCTCGGTCGAAAGGGTGGCGCATGAAATCAGATCGGCACTCTTGCAGGCCGTTTCCAAATCATCCGTGCCCACGGCCTCAAACCCAAGGGTGGCGGTTTCGGCGGCCAATGCGCGGGCCTTGTCGCCATTGCGGTTCCAGATCGTGACCTTTTTGATCGGGCGAACCGATGCGTGCGCCTTAATCAGGTTCGGCGCCATCGCCCCGGACCCGACCATCACCATCTCGCGGGTGTCCTTGCGTGCAAGGTAATCCGACGCCAATGCTGATGCCGCCGCCGTGCGGCGTGTCGTCAGTTTGGTGCCGTCGATCACCGCCGATGGTTGCCCGGTCACTGCATCAAGCAGGATATAAGTCCCCGAAACCGCAGGCAGGTTACGCGCCGAATTGCCCGGCACCACGGCGGCAACCTTTACCCCCGCCGCGCCATCCTTTTGCCAGGCGGGCATGATCAGAAACGTCGCGTCATCCTCGTTACTGCGCTCCATGTTGAAATGGCTGCGTAATGGGGCTTCGCAACCATCAGCAAATCCCTTACGGAGCGCCTCAACCAGATCGCGGGGCGAGACGAATTTATCGATTTCTTCGGCAGATACGAAACGCATGGGCCTTCCTGTAAATTTATTTTCGATTTCAGCATGGTAGCGTAGATATCTTATACCACGTCAAAGGACATGCGTCACAGGATCGCACGCTGTTTTTCATATTGTTTTTGGTGAAAAATCCGCCCGAAATGAACGGAATTAACGCTGCAAAAAGCGTTTGAGATGCCCAAACAGCGAACCGGTGCCAAGATAAAGTTCTTCAAGCACCGTAAAATGGTTTGCACCCCATGCCTTATAGACCGGAACATGCAGCCCCTCGCGACTGCAATAGGCAGCGTAGGCGTCGCTTTGGCGAACAAATTCGGGGCTTTCGTTGCTGCCGACCACGACCATCATTTTAACGTCATGCGGAACCGCATCAAGCATCGGTGAATTGTCCGCCGCCGTCGCGGCATTAAGCCGCACATCATCATTGATGCTGGTAAAACGGATCGGTTCCAGATCGAAAACCCCGGAAACCGGAACAACAGCACAGAACGGATTGGCATCATTAAGACTGTCTTCCCAATGATGGGCCGCAAGACGTGCGACAATCTGCCCACCTGCCGAATGACCGGAAATGCTGATGCGGTCACGATCCCCGTTAAAGTCACCGATATTCTGATAAATGAAGGTCATGCAACGGATCGCCTGCCGGGTAATTTCGGCAACCGTCACATCCGGGCACAAATCGTAATTCGGACAAATGACAGTAAAGCCCGCGGCATTCAGATCGCGGGCAACAAACGCATAGTCTTTTTTGTCCTGGCTTCGCCAATAACCACCATGGAAAAACACATGCACCGGTGCATCCGGCTCGGCCGCCGGGTAAACGTCCATGGTTTCCTTGGGCCCATCCCCATAACGGATATCGGTAATGTGGTGGACACTTGCCCGTGTATCGTCGGACAACCGCACAAAGCGTTCAAAACAGGTCATATATTCCGGCACGGTTTCGCGCGGATTATACTGCCATTCAAGCTCGGCAAGGGTAAAACCACCCCAACTCATCTTGACCTCGTTTGCTGTATCCGGGCCGGGATTATTCATTGACCATTCAGGCCACACGGACAATCTTTCTTTATTTTTCAGGTTTTTGCAAATGCTTCGCGCAAGGATCGGGGTTCTTGCCGATAAATCCGTCCCCGGGATTGCGCGCTATGAGCCCCAATGGCAGAATATCGAAAATAAATTTTAAAATCAGTTGGATAGATCATGAGCAACCGCACATCCCAAAGCCCGTTCCCCGCCAATGATGCGGATCGCAATCAGATTTGGGAAATGCTGGTGCCGCGCGATATCGCGGCCTTTGTCGCGGCCGACTGGTCCATGGTCAAAGACGACTTCAAGGCAGACGGCTTTTACGCCATCGATGCCTGCAAATCCGACGATCCGGATGACTGGAAAATGATGTTTCCCGATCTTGCGGCCTATCGCGATGAATGGCTGCGTCAGGCGATTGCGGCACAGGCCATCGACTATGCCGAAGACCTGTTTGACGGGGTTTTTCGTGCGACCGATCTTTCAAAAATTGATATCACCGGCAACCGTGCGCTGGTGCGCAAACATTTCAACGGCACGATAAAAAAAGCAGACGGATCAACCGACCGTCTGCTTTGGAAAACCCATTATTACTGCGAAAAACAGCCTGATGGAAAATGGCTGATTACCGGTTTCACCGGCTATCTGCCCAACCACGATCCGGCATAGGTAATCGTGCCTTAAAGCACGCAACCACGCGCAGCAACATCAACCGTTTCGATATCGCCATCGCGCACCAGATGCACCTGATCAAGCATATTGCTGACAACGCAGACATGGTTCGGGATGATTTCAATCCGCTGGCCAATCTCGAACGGCTGTATCGCGGGATCAAAATGCAGGATGCCATGCTCTTCCGAAAGCGCTTTGACCGCGACATCGGGATGCCCAACGATATAGCCATATCCTTCAAGGCCCAGCAGATCAGATGTCAGGACCTTTGACCCGGCATCAATAATCGCCCGCCCCGGCGCAGGCAAGGATACGATTTCAGTCAAAACCCGAAGCGCGCAATCCTCTTCCTTGCAAACACCACGTGCCATCAGGGACCTGTCGTTATAGATGTAAGTTCCGATACGGTGCTCCGTCACCGACGGCACTTCGTGCGCCAACCACATATCGGGCGTCCCGCCGGAACTGCGCACCGGGCATTCAATACCAATCGCATCCAGTTCCTTCATGGCCGTGGTAAAAAATGCCTCAACCCTGGCACCACCACCGGTCGCCGGATAGGTCATCAACCCGACAAATCTGATCCCCGGCAATGATTTGATTTTCTTTGCCAGTTCAACGACCTCAACCGGGTTTTGCACCCCGCAACGCCCACCACCGGTGTCGCACTCAATCAGGATTTCAAGCGGCTTCGCGCTGTCGGCAAAGGCCCTGGATAATCCTTCGACCACAACCGCATTATCGGCCACCACGCGCAGGCTTTTGATACGGTCAAACAATGCCCTCAGTCGGGCAAGTTTGCGTTCGCCCAAGACGTTATAGGTCAGAAGAATATCATCCAGTCCGGCATCTGCCATCACCTCGGCCTCGCCGATTTTCTGGCAGGGGATCCCGATTGCACCGGCCTTCATCTGCTGGGCGGCAAAGGCCGGGATTTTGTGGGTTTTGATATGCGGACGCAGCCCGATCCCGTGTTTGTTACAATAGGTCTGATAGCTTTCGATATTACGGTCGACGATATCAAGGTTAACAACCGCGCAGGGCGTATCAAGTTCGGGATATTGGGGCATCGGGGCAGCGTCCTTATCAAATCTGGTGGTGGTAGCAATCAGCTTGCGATGGCCGCAAACGGGTCATCGACAATCGGCCAGATCGGGCGGGTCAAATGGCGATATCCGTTGGTTTTCGGATCGGACGGATAAGGTCCGTGGACATCGACATAAATGATCTCGCCCGCGATCTTGGCGAACGCATCGTAGAAGTGATTGGTCGATTTGATAAACAGATATTTTTTCGAAGACGGATCAATTCCCATATTCGAAAACAGGCTGGGATCGAAGCTTTGCGATCTGTTCGAATTCAGGATCACTTCACCGCCACCCGGAAGCTCGATCACTGCGCAATCGCCCAACGGCACGATGCTGTCACCAAAATACTGCCATGACTCACGGCGGATGTTTTTCACCCGCACTTCGGCATCAATCGGCGCCCCGGCATACGCACCGGTTTTTCCGCCAAAGCGTAACGGTAATGTCGCGCCCTCGCCGGCCGAAATGCAAATCCGTACTGCCATCGGGTCCCAGATGGTGCCAACCGCAAAATCACGAAGCCCGCGTTCCATTGCGGCACGCAGCAAAATCGTGCTGTCACCGGGCACACCGCCCCCCGGGTTATCCCATACATCGGTCAGAACAATCGGCCGTGCGTCGCTTGCCGATGCCTGATCAAGCGCGACATCAGGGGTTACGAAACTCGGTCGAGTTGTGCCGCGGAACCCGAAAAGCTCATGCCCCAGCCTTTGGGCAAGCTCGCTTGCCTTGGCCGGATCATTGTTGGTGGTCACAATCACCTTGGCACCAAGATCGGGTACATCACCGGCCATGAAGCCGTGAATGAATGATACCGAAAGAACATCACCGGCTCCCTCCATCGCCTTGGCCCGATCAATGAAGGATCGCATCGGTTCGCGTGATGTCGGCAGAACTTCGATCATATGGCAGTCAAAAACCGCCTTGGTCGGCTTGATCTCGCCGCGCAGGGTGCGCAACACCAGATCAACCACCGAACGCCCGGCATCGACAAAATCGGTATGGGGGAATTCCTTGAACGCGACAATGATATCAGCATTCGTAATGCGCTGCTCCGTCAGGTGGCTGTGCGGATCATAACTGGTGCCGATAATAACATCC
>CAMPHD010000273.1 GCA_946885765.1 uncultured Thalassospira sp. | reverse complement strand
GATGTCCCTTGTACCTTGCTGCGCATTGGCCGAGGTGCTGATAAAAAGCAGAAGCGCGCTTGCACATAATCCGGCCCCCAACAGGATCAAACCGTTCCCGACCAGATTTGAAATTCTATAAAAACTCATTTTGTCCGATCACCCTTGTATCAGTTTTGGTGATCTGACAATGCCGTGCAGCCCTTTTTCTGGCGTCCGGCTCTGTATCTTCGAACCTGATTTAGGCTATCAAAAGGTACGAATGCGCATCCGTACGCATTAAGTATTTGTATTTAATAGTTTCTCGTCCCGGTATGCACTGGGCGTTTTACCAGTGATTTTCTTGAAAGCAAGATTGAAAGTCGATTTGGAATTGAACCCGACACTGATTGCGATATCCAGGATCGTACGATCCGGCTCCTCGATCAGAAGGCGGGATGCCTCGTTTGTCCGGACCTGATTGACAAAATCAAAGAAGCTTTTGCCAAGATGCTGGTTCAGGACATAGGAAAGCTGGTTGGGTGTCACGCCGACCGCATTGGCAAGTTTCGGCATGGTCAAAAGCGGATCAAGCATCATATCGCGATCTGCAACAATCCTTTCAAGGCGGGTGCGAATACGTTCTATATTGGAAACGTCTACAATTGCACGCGACATCGGGGCCTCTTGGTCATCAGGCCCTTGCGCCGTCCCATGACGCACTGATAGATCGTCAAAAACGTCGCCTTCGGTTTCCGGCGGCACAAAGAGCGCAGGGTTCTGCGCAATCACTTGGCACATCCGGAAGAATACAAGCACAAACCCCACCTTGACACCAAGCGACAACCACTCCGCCCGGGACACAAACAGATCGAACAGATTGGTCAGGGTAAAGACGGTAAACAACACGGTCATGCCGACAAGAAGCTCCACCACCCATCGGCGCAGCCGTTCGCTATCGGCCTGAAGCTGCCAGTCGGCCTGTTGCAGGTAACACCGCGCACGTCGCCAGATGCCCGTCATGTAAACAGCAAACAGCACACAAAACAGGATCACAATGGCCAGCAACACCATATCGCCAAGCCCCGCTGCCGAGAACTCAATCTGCAAACCGACATCACGAATATTACCCTCGTCGGCGATCATGCGCGCACGTTTGAGGTAGACCATAAGCCCGATGGCCACCGCAACCGGCAGCAGCACCAGAAAATGCCGATATGGCCGTGGAGCCGGATCGCCGGAAATCTCTCGGAAATACAGATAGATTGACGGGATCAAGGCAAAAAAGAATGGTGCAAAAACCGGTATAAGATACAGGTTCATCAGCGGACTGATCATCGGGTCGAACGTATCGTCGATAAAACTCATACCGACAGAAAATCCGAACACCATCAGCCATCGATTGGCCGTGAATGCTCGTTTTCCTTCATCCATCAGCAGGACAATCAGGAAAATCGCCTGTACAGCTCCAAGAACTGAAACGATCAGAAAAAGAATATCGAGTAGTTCAAACATTCATGCGTCCGTGATTCAAGACGATATAGGCTACGGGGAGGAAATTACCGACAGGGTTGCAAAATGCCTAGCCCGACGTTGCCGATTTAACAACGGAAAATTGCGGGACACTGAAATGGCATATTGCCGGAAGACGTCCGATACAAGATGCCTGCCGCAAACGATGAACCCCGCCAGAACAGAAAATATTCAGCGACTGTTTTCGCGACAAGATACTGATTTTTGACTATTTTGATGCAAAAATACGCAATCCTCTCTATCGCCCGATTCGTAATCAGTAATTTTCGCTGCCAACCCTTTGAATGTGAACTATTTCACATTTCATGCATGTAATGTTCAGCCTGCGACACGATGCATGACGTTACGTATAAAACGGTTTTACAGGCTCTGGTTGAAGCCTTTGACATCCGAATAATAGATGGCAATTTTCATATTTTGTGCAAAATTCCATCGCAAAATTGCCAATTTTAGGCAAATAACCACCAATTATTTCAGGTTTGTGGAATCGTGACTTGCAGATCACGCATGGCAGTCTCAGTATTTTTGCGTACGTACTTTCAGGGAGTACGTCGACAACAAAGCAAAATGATGAGGGAGACATTACACATGTCAAAACACGCGAAGACCGCAAACGGTCTCGCGAAGGGATTGCTTAATTCCTCGCGGGCGTTTGTGCTGGGGACGGCATTGCTTGCCGGCTCCATGACCATGCTGTCCACCACCCATGCCCAGGCCGAAAAAGTCCTGCGGGTCGGCAATGACGGCGAACCGCAGTCGATGGACCCGCATTATATCTCGACGATCCAGACCAGCCGCATTTCGGATGATATGTTTCTGGGTCTTCTGACCTATGGCCCGAATGGCGAGCCGGCACCCGGTGCGGCCGAAAGCTGGACCGTTTCCGACGACGGCATGACTTACACCTTTAAAATTCGTGACCATAACTGGTCGGACGGTGTTCCGGTCACGGCACAGGATTTCATCGCGGGCTGGAACCGTCTACTTGATCCGGCAACCGGGGCCGAATATGCGTCCCTGCTTTATATCATCGAAGGAGCCGAGGCTGTTAATAGTGGCAAGGAAGGCGCGAAAATCGCCGCCACCGCACTGGATGACAAAACCCTGCAGGTCAAACTGACCGCACCCGCCCCCTATTTCCTGGCGCAGTTGACCCACCAGACCGCCTTCCCGATCCCGCAGCATGCGGTTGCCAAATTTGGCAAGGACTGGGTAAAGCCGGAAAATCTCGTGGTCAACGGCGCGTATAAACTGACGGAATGGCTGCCGAACGTTCATACCAAGCTTGAAAAGAACCCGAAATTTTATGACGCCGCCAATGTGCCGATCGACGAGGTGATTTATTACACCCACGAAGACCGCACCGCGATGCAGAACCGTTTCCGCGCGGGCGAACTTGACGTGGCACGCGACATCGCATCCGAACAGATTTCCTGGCTGCGCGACAACCTCGCCGACAGCTTGCGCATCGTTCCCTATGCCGGCATCTATTATTATGCGATCCGCACCGACAAGGACATGTTCAAGGACGTTCGCGTGCGCAAGGCATTGTCGATGGCGATCAACCGCGAAGCCATTACCGATGCCGTTCTGAAAACCGGCGAACTTCCGGCTTATTCCTTTGTTCCGCCAGGGACCGGCAATTACGGCGAACCAGCATACATTTCGTGGAAGGACCTGCCCTATAACGAAAAACTCGAAGAAGCCAAAAAGCTTCTGGCCGAAGCAGGTTACGGTCCGGATAATCCGCTTAAATTCACCCTGCGTTACAACACATCGGAAAACCACAAGCGCATCGCGATTGCGGTTCAGAACATGTGGAAACAGATCGGCGTTCAAGCCGAACTGTTTAACACCGAAGGCAAAATTCACTATGCCGATCTGAAAGTCGGCAATTTTAAAATCGCCCGCGCGGGCTGGATTGCCGATTACAACGACGCGCAGAACTTCCTGTTCCTCGGCGAAGAACGGACCGGCCCGCTGAACTATGCCGCGTTCGACAATCCGCGTTTCAACGAACTGATGCTTGAAGCCGAAAAGGAAGGCGACCTTAAAAAGCGCGCCGAACTGATGAAACAGGCTGAAGCCATCATGATGGAAGAGCAGCCCTACGTCCCCATTTACTATTATGTCTCGAAACAGCTCGTCTCGCCGAAGATCGAAGGCTGGATCGATAACGCCCCGGATCGTCACCTGACCCGCTGGCTCGACATCAAAGAGTAAACGCCGGAGACCTTTGCCGCAGGTCCGATTAACGGGCCTGCGGCATTCCACCGGCCCCCAATGGGGATGAGAGAGAATTATGTTATCTTACGCCATCCGGCGCCTGATGATCGCGATCCCGACGCTGTTCATCGTGATCACGGTTGCCTTTTTCATGATGCGCATCGCACCGGGCGGACCGTTCGATCAGGAACGTGCGCTGCCGCCGGAAATCGAAAAAAACATCAAGGCCGCCTATGACCTTGATAAGCCGTTGCTTGAACAATACACGATCTATATCGGCAAAATCCTGCGCGGGGATTTTGGACCATCGATTAAAATTCGCGATTTCTCGGTTGCCGAACTGATCATGGCCGGGGCCCCGGCTTCGATGCAGCTTGGCCTGTCGGCGATCTTCCTTGCCCTGATATTCGGGGTCGGGTTTGGCACCTATGCGGCACTCCGGCAAAACAGCGCGGTTGATTTTGTCGTGATGGGCGTTGCCATGGTTGGCATTGCCATTCCGAACTTCGTCATGGCGCCGCTTCTATCGCTTGTGTTTGGTCTGTATCTGTCGATCCTACCGACCGCGGGATGGGGCGATGGTGGCCTTGAATATAAAATCCTTCCGATCATCGCCCTTGCCCTGCCGCAGATTGCCTATATCGCGCGCCTGACACGCGGTTCGATGGTCGAAGTCCTGCATTCCAATTACATCCGTACCGCACGCGCCAAAGGTTTGCGCGAAAAGCTTGTCGTGAACCGGCATGCGATCAAGGGCGCGCTTCTGCCGGTTGTGTCCTATCTCGGCCCGGCGACGGCGGCGGTGATGACTGGCTCGGTGGTCATCGAAACCATCTTTGGCGTACCCGGCATCGGGACCTATTTCGTCAAGGCGGCGCTTAATCGCGATTATCCGCTCGTGATGGGTGTGGTGATTGTCTATGCGGTGATGATCATTTTTCTGAATTTCCTGGTCGACACGGTTTATGGCCTGCTCGATCCCAAGCTGAAGTCACGCTAATGATGAACAAGGATCAAAAAACAGCGATGCTCCAGGCGGCAGACGCCTCAGGAGAAATCGAGGGCCGCAGCCTGTGGCGCGATGCCCGCATTCGACTGTTTCGCAACAAGGCCGCCGTCGGCTCGATGATCATTCTGGCGATCATCGCTCTGATGGCGATTTTCGCCCCGCTGCTCAGCCCCTTTGAATATGACCAGATCGACTGGGGCTATATTCAGGAAGGCCCGAACTGGGAAAACGGTCATATCCTCGGCACGGATGGCAATGGCCGCGATATTTTCATCCGTATCCTTTATGGCGCGCGCGTGTCGCTTGCGGTTGGCTTGCTGGCAACGGCGGTGTCACTTGTGATTGGCGTTACCTATGGTGCGGTTGCCGGTTATTTCGGCGGGCGTATCGACACCATCATGATGCGGTTTGTCGATGTGCTGTATTCCCTGC
>CAMPHD010000272.1 GCA_946885765.1 uncultured Thalassospira sp. | reverse complement strand
CCGGACGATAGACCGTACCACCATAAGCTGCGTTGGCATTGGCATAGGCGGAACTTGCGCGTGACGGTGCACTGGGGGCAGGCTGCGAAGGAGCCGGAGCAGGGGCCGCCGCTTCGGGCGCCGGTGCAGACTGCCAGCCCGGTTCGTTGCTGCCCGCGCCGGAAAGCATGATGGCTTCGGGGCCGATTTCGGTTGGACCGGCAATCAGGACCGCGCGGTGAATGGTGTTTTCCAATTCGCGCACATTGCCGCGCCAATGGTGGCTGCGCAAACGTACAATTGCGAGCGGGCTGATCGGACGGATCGGCAGATCATTGGCTTCGGAATATTTTTTAACAAAGAATTCCGCCAGAACCGGAATATCGTCGGGCCGTTCGCGTAAGGACGGAATATCGAGATTGACGACGTTCAGGCGGAAATAAAGGTCTTCGCGGAAGTTGCCAGCATTGACTTCGGCTTCGAGATTGCGGTTCGAGGTCGCGAGAATGCGGACATCGACCTTGACCGGGCTTTTACCCCCCAGACGGTCGATTTCCTTTTCCTGAATGGCACGTAGCAGTTTGGCCTGCAGGCGGACATCCATTTCACTGATTTCATCAAGCAAAAGGGTGCCGCCATTGGCTTCTTCAAACTTGCCGATACGCCGGGCCTGTGCGCCGGTAAACGCGCCTTTTTCATGGCCAAACAGTTCGGATTCCAGAAGGTTATCGGGAATGGCAGCACAGTTCACGGCGACGAACGGTTTATCCGCCCGGTTGGATTTACGATGAACAAAGCGCGATATGATTTCCTTGCCGGTTCCGCTTTCGCCCGTGATCAGAATCGAGGCGGAACTGTTGGCGACCTGCGTTGCCAGACGAAGGGTTTCTGCCATGCGGGCATCGCGGTGGATCAGAGCATGGCTTTCTTCGGTAACGGCTTCGAGGATGGCGGCAATCAGGGCTGCCTCGGGTGGCAGCGGGATAAATTCCTGCGCACCGGCCTTGATCGCATTGACCGCACCATTGACGTCATTACCGATACCACAGGCCACCACTGGAACATTGATGCGTTCACGGTGCATTGCTTCGATCAGGGCGGCGACATCAAGGGTGATGTCGGCCATAACCAGATCGATACGGTTGCCTGCACGCAGGATATTCAGCGATGTCGTGACACTTTCGGCCAACTGGACTGTTGCGCCGCGTGCCATCGCGATCTTGCTGGCTGCGCCGATCTGACCGCCCAGTCCACCAACGATCAATACCTGCATAGTCTCATCTCTTTCCGCTTCGTTCCCAATGGCAATTTCAATTGGCGGATGTCACCGATCAATCGAAATAGCTGACCCGTTTTGACGGGGGCAGGATGGAGTTGATCAGCATTTCCAGACGACGGGGGTTTTCCTGTCGCCCGATGGATACGGCCCCCACCATATAGACCGAATTCAAAAGTTCTTCTTCACCCGAATTACGTTCGAGTTTGGCGGCAAGCGGCATGAACACCATGTTTGCCAGAACCGCACCATAAAAAGTCGTCAAAAGGGCGACCGCCATGGATGGGCCAATCGACGATGGATCATCAAGGTTGCCAAGCATCTGCACCAGACCGATCAGAGTCCCGATGAGGCCCATGGCAGGCGCGATATCGCCCGCCTTTTTCATGATGTTAGCGCCTTTCTGGTGGCGTCCGATGGTGGCATTCATGTCCTTGCGCATGATGGCTTCGACTTCTTCTGGCGGCGTACCATCAACAACAAGCGACAGACCCTTCCAGAGATATTCCTCGCTTTGCAGGCTATCGAGATGGCCTTGAAGCGACAGAACCCCGCCTTTGCGGGCAATTTCAGCCAGTTGCAAAATCTGCAGGGCGGCATCAGCCGGGTTGCGCGATCTGTGAAAAATCGTGCGCATCAGGACCTTGCCGGCCCCCAGGAATTCGCCCAAGGCAAAACAGACAGCAGTAATCGCAGCCGTGCCGCCGATCACGATCAGAACGGACGGAATATCGATAAATGCACCGGGCGATCCCCCCAATACGATCGCCGCGATAATAAGCGCGAAGCCAATAGCCAAGCCCGCAACCGTCGCGATATCAAACGACGTTTTAGTCCCCCCGTCCGCCATACCCGCTCATCCTCTCAAAAGACTAGTTTTTCTCGGACTTGATGATTTCCGTCATGGTTACCCCCAGACGGTCTTCGACAACCACCACTTCGCCTCGTGCGACCAGACGGTTGTTCACATAAATATCAATAGCTTCCCCAACCTTGCGGTCAAGCTCTACGACTGCACCACGCCCCAGTTTTAGCAACTGGCTTACCTGCATGGTTGCTTTTCCAAGGACTGCCGAAACCTGAACGGGAATATCGTAAACCGCTTCGAGATCCTTGGAAGTCTTCATGGCATCGCTGCCGATCTCGGCGGCGGCCAGAAGTTCGGTACCTTCGCCCTCTAGTTCGATATCATCGTTATCGAGTTCCGAGAGTTCAAGATCGTCATCATCGGCCATTTTCGTCTCCTGATCCTTGAGCTTCCTGCGTCACATCGACTTCTGTTTCGTTTTCGGCATCGCGTTTTTGATCCGGCTGCAACGGGTTCCCATCCTGTTGTAGCGGATCATCTTTATCATCGATCCCGATTTCTGTGTGCGACGCATCATCCTGAGGGGATGTTGGCATATTAACCCGTTCTGTGCCATGACCTTCTTCGATCTGACTGGTCGATACAGGCGTGTCGTGTGATCCGGTTTCCTCATCGCTGATCCGGTCTTCGGATGCCGGTTCCGGATCGGAAGCCGGGGCTTCGGACTTTGAGGTAGTCTGTTTGCGCGGCAGGTCGGCCAGGCGGGTGTTTTGTATATCAGGATCGCCCATGTCGCTGCCGTCGAGCTCATGCTCGTCACCATGGCTTTGAAGCGCGCGTTCCACGATATCGTTGATTTCAGCCCAGATGCGTTTGGTATCGCGAACTGCCGTTCCGTCACCCCACGAAACATGGCAATCACCAAGATCGATATCGGGTTCGCCAATCACACCGACCTTGCCCGAAAAACCCCGTGACTGTGCGATTTTTTCGACGTTTTCCGAAATCATGTCGCTGATATCGGGATGGACCTGCACAATTACCTTGGGCGCGTCAAACAGGTTTGCCAAACATTGACGTACGATGCTTTCGATTTCGGTGAGCTCGAACTGTTTCGACCAGGCAGGCGCAATTTTGCGCATCACGCCGATAGCAACATGAATGGCGTCCTCGTTGATGCGGGCGTTGGCGCGTTTTTGCTGCTCGTCAATCCGGGCAAGGGTTTCGGCAAGACGTGCCGAAGTATCTGCCATCGCCTGTTCAAGGGATGATCGAATTTCAGCATGTCCCTGTTCGAGGCCGCGGGCGAAGCCTTCGGCATCGGCGGTTTCGCGTGCAGCAGTTTCGGCTTCGGTCACCATTTGGGCCGCTTGTTCTTCGGTGTAAATTGCCGGAGGAGGGGGCGGGGCCTCGTCCTCTTTTTTCTTTTTCTTCTTGCCTGAAGTGTAGTGTTCATCATCAGAACCGGACGAACGAATGACGTTATCGGCATCATCGAAACTGAGCGAGAATTTGAATTTTTCAATGGCCGTCATATCGAACCGCTGGTTTGGTTTGTGCGACAAGCAGGCCGGTGGCCTTATGCCACCCTGCCCATGATTGGACCGTCAGGCAAATCAGGTTTCCTGATAAAGCCAGTTGCGAATGATCGACAGGGCCTCTTCCGGATGCTTTTCGACAATCTCGCCGATCTTCTTGACCGAGGAGGCCTTCACACGACCTTCGACCTGCGACAGGTTGATCAGTTCTTCGCCATCGTCCATGCCCGGTGCCATCGGAACCGGTGATGGTCCTGCCAGTGCCGGGGTGCCCTCTGCGGTCATATCTTCGGCCAGCAGCTGACGCTGTGCCATGTCGGCAGCACTTGGCAGGGTTTCGAACGCACGGGTCAGGAGCGGGCGGACCACCAGAAGAATGACCAGGATCGCAACGATGGCAAGGACCAGCATTTCGGCTATGCGGAAAATCTCGGCCTTGTCGAGGCCAAGGAACGTTTCGACATCTTCATCCGGGAACAGGTCTGCCGTGTCGGCAAATTTCATGTTGATCACTTCGACCTGATCGCTGCGTGCCGGGTCATAGCCGATTGCGCTGCGAACAAGGGCTGCGATCTTTTCCAGATCTTCGGGGGAACGTTCCTGATAAAGCCGTTCGCCGTTCTCATCGGTTGTGTAGGTACCATCAACCAGAACCGCCACTGTCACACGGGAAATTTCGCCAATTTCCTTGACCTTTGTCGTGGTGGTTTTGGAAATTTCGTAATTGACGGTTTCCTCGGACCGGGTTTCCTGGCTGCTGGTGCCTGCGCCCTGTCCTGCATCAAAGTTGGGGTCAGGCAGATTGTTTTGCAGCGTTACCGGGTCGGTACCCTCGGTTTCGCTGTTGGTGGAATTTTCGTCGATCGTCTGGCTGGAGCGTACAACCCGTTCGTCCGGGTTAAACCGCTCGTCAGCTGTCGTAACCTTGTTGAAGTCCATTTCAACCGAAACCTCGGCCCGGACTTCGCCGTAACCAAGGGAACGCGACAGAAGATCTTCAATGGTATTGCGCAGACGCGTTTCGTTGCGGATGCGCATTTCATCGGCGGTCTGAGTCAGGAAGGTCGATGATTGCTCTTCGCCCTGACCACGTGCCAGAAGGCGACCGCGTTCATCAATGATCGAAACCTTGCTTGGGGTCAGTTGGGGCACCGCCGCTGCAACAAGATGCTGGATGGCAATGACCTGTTCGGGTTTCAATTCTCCGCCAGCCATTTTAACAGCGATGGATGCGCTTGCTTCCTGTGTTTCACGCGAGAACATTTGACGTTTGGGCAGCACAAGATGAACGCGCGCCTGCTGCACGGACTGTATGGCCGTGATGGTACGTGCCAGCTCGCCCTCAAGGGCGCGGACATGGTTGATGTTCTGCTCAAAGCTGGTCGCGCCAAGGCCGCTGCCACTGTCGAAAACTTCATAACCGACGGAGCCGCCGGTTGGCAGGCCGCTTTCGGCCATCGACAGGCGCATGCGGTTGACCTGATCGGCGGGGACCAGAATTTCGGTGCCGTTATTCAGAAGCTGATAGGAAACCTGCTGTTCCTCAAGCCGGTTGACGATCTG
>CAMPHD010000271.1 GCA_946885765.1 uncultured Thalassospira sp. | reverse complement strand
TGATCCGTCTGATTGATGCCCTGAACCCGAAAAACGAAGCCGGTCGTCTGACCCTGATCGCGCGTATGGGCGCAGGCAAGGTCGAGGATCACCTGCCGCGTCTAGTGAAACGTGTGAAGGCCGAGGGCCGCAAGGTTGTCTGGTCCTGCGATCCGATGCATGGCAATACGATCAAGGCGGCGAACGGGTATAAAACCCGTCCGTTCGATGCGATCCTGTCGGAAGTCAAATCATTCTTTGACGTGCATAAGGCCGAAGGCACCCATGCCGGTGGCGTTCATTTTGAAATGACCGGCACGGATGTGACTGAATGTATCGGTGGTGCGCGTGAAGTGACCGAGGATAGCCTTTCGGATCGTTACCACACCCATTGCGACCCGCGCCTGAATGGTGGGCAGGCGCTTGAGCTTGCCTTCCTGATGGCAGAAATGATCAAAAAAGAACGTGACAGCGTTCGTGCAGAACAGTTTGTTGCGTCGGCATAATTGACCATCTGAATGCGTGAACTGATAAAGGCGTCCGGGCAACCGGGCGCCTTTATTTATAGGGGATGCGCCCTTTGAGGGTTGAATATAAGAGTTCTGCTATTTAAAGGGAGCGCATTCTGGGGCTGTTTCGTTAATTCTGTCCCGATGCATGCATTTTGCCCCTACACTGATGCGGGTAACATCCTTAAGTATAGAGAATCGCGCGGCATTACTGTGCGCTGACAAGACATGATGTGAAACAATGAGGTCGCACGGAACATGGTGGATGAGGCGGATTTCGCCGAATGGCAGAAGAAAGTGGTGGGAACAAACATTTCCTCGACGACACTGCTTGCGACCGATTACCTGAACCATTTCAACGAAATCGTGATGCTTCTGGAAATGGTTCCGGACATGCCCGACATGCTTGAGGACTGCAAGGAATGGGCCCCGAAAAGTTATCAGGACCATTTCCGTGACAGTGCGTTTTCGGACAAGGAACTGGCAATCGAGGCTTATGACCATGTGCCCGAACGGTTCCGCCGTCCGTTCGAGGAAACTATCGAACATATGAATGCCATTGTTTTCCGTGCCAATGAGCAGCTTGAAGTGCTGATTGCCGAAGGTAACGAGGGGCTTCTGCGTGAAACCGCAGGCACCGTGACGTTGTCCTTGCAGCGTTTCATGGATGTTGCCAGCGGCATTATCCATGGATCGGCCAAAACCATGAGCCAGGACGAAATCGACGCGGCCCTTGCCCTGTAAAAAGCGATGAAATGACTTTCCGGTCTGTTGTATCGATGTGGTTTGCCCTGCTTTGCGCATTCGGCAATTGACACCAAACCGGACGCCTCCTATTCCAACATCATGACAAATATGCTTGCCATCGCGATTGCCCAGCTTAACCCCATTGTCGGCGACGTTGCCGGGAATGCCGAGAAAGTTGTGGCTGCCTGGGAAACTGCGGCCGAGCAGGGCGCGGATATTGTCCTTTATTCCGAACTGGTCCTGTCGGGGTATCCACCCGAGGATCTGGTGATGAAGCCTGCCTTCATGCGCCATCTTCGTCATGCGGTCGATGATATCTGCGAACGCACCAAGGCCCGCAAAAACGGTCCGGCATTGTTACTGACGACACCGTGGGATATTGACGAGGAACGCTTTAACGCGGTTCTTCTGATCGATCAGGGCATGATCGAAACGGTGCGGGCGAAAAACGATCTGCCGAATTATGGCGTGTTTGATGAAAAGCGCGTCTTCAGTGCTGGACCGATGCCCGATGTGGTGTCCTTCCGCGGGGTGATGCTTGGTGTGCCGATCTGCGAGGATGTCTGGACGCCAAAGGTTGTTGCCCATCTGAAAGATCGCGGGGCGGAAATTTTCTTGGTGCCGAACGGATCACCGTTCGAAGCGGACAAAGGTGATCTGCGCCGCAATCTGATTTCCGACCGGGTACGTGAAACCGGCGTTCCGATGATTTACTGCAACGAGGTCGGTGGCCAGGACGAACTGGTATTTGATGGCGGCTCGTTCGGTCTTAACGGTGATGGATCATTGGCGGTGGCCCTGCCGGGCTTTGCCGAGGATGTCGTGACCAGCACATGGTCGCGCGGTGACGATGGCAATTGGCAGTGTGATGAGACCGCACCAAAGGCCGACTATCCAAGCGGGCTTGATGCAATTTATCAGACGCTGGTTCTGGGGCTTCGGGATTATGTGAACAAAAACCGGTTCCCCGGTGTTGTCATCGGCATGTCGGGCGGGATCGACAGCGCGCTTTCGGCCGCCATTGCCGTCGATGCGCTGGGTGCGGATCGGGTGCGGCTGGTAATGATGCCATCGCCCTATACATCGCGGGAAAGCCTTGAAGATGCCGAACAATGTGCCGGGATGCTGAAAACCGGGATTGAAAGTATCAATATCGGGCCAGCCATGGGGGCATTTGAACAGATGCTTGGCCCGGCATTCGAAGGCCGCGATCCGGACATTACCGAAGAAAACATTCAGGCCCGTTCGCGCGGGATTATCCTGATGGGGCTTTCAAACAAGTTTGGCCACATGGTTCTGACGACGGGTAACAAGTCGGAGATGTCGGTCGGTTATGCCACGCTGTATGGTGATATGTGCGGTGGCTATTCGGTTTTGAAAGACCTTTATAAAACGACTGTGTTTGCGCTTTGCCATTGGCGCAATGACCATAATCCGGCGGGTTCGCTTGGCCCGGACGGTATGGTAATCCCGGAACGGATCATTACCAAGCCGCCATCGGCCGAATTGCGCCCGGATCAGAAAGACGAAGATAGCCTGCCGCCTTATGACGTTCTTGATGATATCCTTCATCAGATGATTGAAGGCGAACGGTCTGTTTCCGAGATTGTCGAAAGCGGCCATGACGAGGCCACGGTGCGTCGGGTCTGGCGGTTGCTGGACCGGGCGGAATATAAACGCCGACAGGCACCGCCCGGGGTCAAGATCACCCCGCGTGCCTTTGGCCGCGACCGCCGCTATCCGATTACCAACGGTTTCACGAATTTAGTGACCTGAAAAAAGTTTGAAATGACAAAACCTGTCCTGCGATTTGCGCCCAGCCCGACCGGGCTTCTTCACGTCGGTAATGCTCGCGTTGCCATGATGAACTGGCTTTATGCCCGGAAACATGGTGGCGAGTTCATTCTGCGCTTTGACGATACCGATCCGGTCCGTTCCAAAGACGAATATGTTGATGCGATCCGCGAAGACCTGAAATGGCTTGGCATCGACTGGGACCGCGAAGAGCGTCAAAGCCTGCGTCAGGATAAATATGACGCGGCGATTGACGACCTGAAATCGCGCAACATGCTTTATCCGTGCTACGAAACCGAAGGCGAACTGAACTGGAAACGCAAGGCCGCCCGCCAGCGACACCAGCCTTTCATCTATGACCGCAAGGCATTGACGCTTTCGGATGATGAAATCGCCCATCTTGAAGCCGAAGGCCGCAAACCGCATTGGCGCTTCCTTCTGACCGATGGTGTGGTTGAATGGGATGACCTGACGCGCGGGATTTGCACGTTCGATACCGAACATGTGTCCGATCCGGTTCTGATCCGTGAAGACGGATCGCTGCTGTATATGCTTGGCTCCGTCGTTGATGACCTTGAAATGGGTGTTACCCATATTATTCGCGGCGAGGACCATGTGACCAATACGGTGTCGCAGATCCTGCTTTATATGGCGATGGGCGGTAAGCCCGGTGCGCTTGAATTTGCCCATATGCCGCTTTTGGCGGGGCCGGGGGGATCGCAGTTGTCGAAACGTCTGGGCAGCCTTTCGCTTCGCGAATTGCGCAATGACGGGTTCGAGGTCGCATCCCTTGTCGGGCTTCTGACCGGGCTTGGCGCATCGGACAAGATCGAACCGGCGACGCTTACCGAAGTGCTCGGCAAATTCGATCTTTCGCATTATGGCCGTTCGACCCCGAAATTCGATCCGGCAGAACTTGCCAGCCTGAACGAAAAAGTCATTCATGACATGTCGTTTGCAACGGCAAAGCCAAAGCTTGAGGCCATTGGTCTGGGTGATGTGTCTGAAGAATTCTGGAACGCGGTGCGCGGCAATTGCTGGCGCGTGGCAGAAGCAGTTGAATGGTGGGATGTGATCACCAAGCAGGTCATTCCGCAGATCGATGACGCCGATGCGGAATTTTTAAAGCAGGCGGCGGATATGCTGCCCAAAGGCGACCTTGACGCGACCAGCTGGAAAGCATGGACAGGGGCGATTAAGGATGCGACGGGCCGTAAGGGCAAGGAGCTTTTCATGCCGCTTCGCAAGGCGCTGACGGGGCGTGAACATGGCCCGGAAATGTCGGCGATGCTGGTTCTGATCGGACGTGAAAAGGCGTGTGAACGGCTTTGTGGAAAGGCGGTTTAAAGCAAACAGCTTTGATCGCCGGAAATATCCTGCAAACCCGAAAACACAAGCCATATGGACCGAAAACATGACCAAGACCACATTGCGTATCTATGACACCCTAAGCCGCGAAAAGCAGGTGTTCGAGCCGATCGATGCCAACCATGTCCGGCTTTATGTCTGCGGCCCGACGGTTTATGACTATGCCCATGTCGGCAATGCGCGGCCCGTGGTGGTGTTTGATACACTGGTGCGCGTGTTGCGCCATATCTATCCAAACGTGACCTATGTGCGCAACGTCACCGACGTTGATGACAAGATCAACGAACGCGCCCGCCAAAGTGGCGAACCGATTTCGGAAATCACCAAACGCACCCATCAGGCCTATCTGGATGATATGGGGGCGCTTAATGCTGCCAAGCCCGATATCGAACCGCGCGCGACCGAACATATTGCTGAAATGATCGTGATGTGCGAAAGCCTGATCGAACAGGGCTTTGCCTATGCCGCCGAGGGGCATGTGCTGTTTTCGGTCAGCCAGTATGAAGAATATGGCAAGCTGTCGCGTCGCGACCGCAAGGAAATGATCGCCGGTGCCCGGGTTGAAGTCGCCCCCTATAAAAAGGACCCGGCGGACTTTGTGCTTTGGAAACCATCCGATGATGACACGCCGGGCTGGGAAAGCCCGTGGGGCCGCGGGCGTCCGGGCTGGCATATTGAATGCTCTGCCATGTCGACGCGCTATCTGGGCGAGAATTTCGACATTCATGGTGGCGGATCGGATCTGGTCTTCCCGCATCATGAAAACGAAATCGCGC
>CAMPHD010000270.1 GCA_946885765.1 uncultured Thalassospira sp. | reverse complement strand
TCGATAAGGTTTCGAAGGCGGGTGCGAATTTCAGGCGCCAGATCAATGCCGTCAATCGTGACCGCCGAGATGTCGGATGAAATATGTGTCTGGCCTGACATCTGTCCGAAGCCCTGTTCCCGCCTGAGATGACGAATCTTAACGACTCGCCGGAATCCTTGCAATAGCCAATAAAAACAACGAGTCGTTTCAATCGTTTAGATCGGCTGCAAAACTTTCACCCGGTACTTTTTCCGTGCGACACGGCCCAACCGCTGATCGGATCGCCTCGAACAACCGGAATAATACCCTGATCGGGTTGCGGGAAGATTAACCGGGAACCCGGCATCAATAGGGCATATCCCCGACAGGTTTTGCCATATTCGGGATGACAGCAGTCTGATCGGTCGATTAAACGGGATCGGTGCTTTTGGCCATGGCCGCACGGGCCATATCGGGCAGGGTGTTCCAGTCGATCTTCGCCATTGGACGCGCAAAGAAGTATCCCTGCGCCAGATGCCCGCCCAATCGCAGAATTTCATCACGCTGTTCAGGCGTTTCCACCCCTTCGATCACACAATCCGCGCCAAGGTTTTCGCACATGTCAATAACGGTCTTAACAATCCGCTGGCTGCGTTCGCTGGTCACGATTGGTGCGATAAAGCTGCGATCAACTTTCAGGCAGTCGAATTCCAGTTCATGGACATAGCGCAAACTGGAATAGCCGATCCCGAAATCATCCAGTGCGACCTTTGCACCGTTCCGGCGCAAATACCGGATACTGGCACGGGCCGAAACAAAATCGCGCAGCAATGCTGTTTCAGTGACTTCGAAGGTCACACGACCGGAATCAATCCCGAAGAACTTTATCTGGTCGATAAGCCAGTGCGCCATATCCGTTAAAACAATGTCGCGGGCCGACAGGTTGAAAGAAAGTGGCACATCCTGCGGCCAGTCGATCATGGATTTCAGAGCCTTCTGAAACAGGATCGTCGATAATGTCCCGACCAGTCCGGTTTTCTCGGCGACGGGGAAAAACATTTCCGGCGAAACCCGGCCCATCGCATCATTATCCCAGCGCGCAAGAACTTCGACCGAATGCAATGTCCCGCTGCGCAAATCAAAGACCGGCTGATAATGGATCGACAGTTCACTTTCCAGATCGGCCTTGCGCAACGCCTGTTCAATCTGGCTGTCATGGCGGATCAGGGTTTCGTGATGGGCCGCAAACAGGACCGGATGACCCGGCATGTTCTTCTTGGCGTAATAAAGCGCGAAATCGGCACGCTCGAACAGGGCATTGGGGTCGCGGGCCACCGCCGGATAGGTCGCAAAACCAAGCGACGCCGAAAGTTGCACGGTACCACCGCCAACCTCGAACGGGTCGTTCAATGTCCCGCACAGCTCTCGCCCGATCCGGATCAGCTCTGCCGCATCCGACACGCTGTCAAGAATCACGCCGAACTCGTCACCGCCCAATCGCGCCAAAAGGACATCGGGGCCCAGTATGTCGCGCAGTCGGGCGCTGGCCTGAATCAGGACATCATCACCAGCCGGATGACCATGCACATCATTGACCGGCTTGAACCCGTCCAGATCAATCATGGCAATGGCAAAACGTCCATTGCCCCTTGCGCGCGCCACCGCTTCGTCCAGATGAAAGAAAAATGCCCGCCGGTTTGAAAGCCCGGTCAGCGCATCGCAAAAGGCCAGTTCACGGTTCTGGTCGGAAAGTTCTATGGTTTTAGTGTGCTGTTTTTCAAGATCGATCTGCGATTCCACCAGCCCGGAAAACGCCGCGTAATAGCTTCGGATGATCTGGATGATCATCAGCGACACCATCGCCATGTTGGCTGCAATCGCGACATAGACTTCATTCCCGGTCGATCCGAAATGCAGGATGAAAGACCCCAGAACGATAATGACCACCAAAAGGGCTGCAGGCGGGAAATGTAGCAAACAGAAAATACACCCGACGACGGTGATCGAGATGAAATAGGCGACATGCCCCTGCTGATAGGCATCGCCATAGCCGAACATCTTGATCGCCCAGGCGGTGAAAACAATGCTGATCCCCGCCGCCAATATACGGATACGGCGCAAATGGCCGACCGCCGTGGCAAAGTCATCCGCCGTTTCGCGCAATCGCATCCAGGCAATCCCGCGAAAGAAGCAAATAATCCCCAGAACCACCGGAATATAAACCGTCATCCAGTCGGGGGCGGTTCCGTAATGGGTATATGCCAGCACAACCGCATTGGCAAAAAGCAGGATATAAAGCAGCGGGATCTGACGGGAAAGGGCCTTGACCTGTGCACGTACCAGTTCGGGTTGGTCTTCTCGAACCCGGAACGTTCCGACAATGTTTCGGCACAGATCTGTTAACGTCACAGCAATGCGCTTTCCCTGTCGTTTTCTTACTACAGGGAAATCTTATACGAAAAGTTGCAGTAAATGCATCCCTTTCAATGCACCATCAGGACAAACTCATTATCGACCTATCCCATTCAGGATTTCCCCTTCGACCCCTTCGGAAATCAGATAATCGCGTAATGTTCTTCCCGGCGTCGGGCGGAAATGATCGGCGGTGATCTGCATGTTCTTGATCCGGTCCGCACGGAAAACGCGGAAAGCCTGCCGCAATTCACACCAGCTTGCCAAAAGCCAGATGGTGCCGAAAAACAGCATCCCCAACGGCCAGACACGCCGATTGGTGTCATCCCCTTTGGCATCCGTGTAATCAATATTGATTAGATGCCGTTCACGGATGGCACGCCTCAGATCGGGCATCGAAATCGCGATCGGGGCCTGCGCGATTTCGGCAATCGCAATCGGCACCCCGCCAATCAGGCCCCGCATTTTTTCCGGAAGCACCGCCTCGATCTTGGTCAGGACATCGCCCGCGGCACGCGCCATTTGCGGATCTGTCCAGCTTTGCACCATCCGGGCGGCCACCACCAGCGCCTCGATCTCATCGGCATCAAACATCAATGGCGGCAGGTCATACCCGTCGCGCAGGATATAACCTACCCCCGCCTCGCCCTCGACCGGAACACCGGACGCGGCAAGATCGCGAATATCGCGGTAAATCGTGCGTTCGGAAACTTCCAGTTCCTCGGCAAGTTCGCGCGCCCGGCACAGTTTGCGACGGCGCAAAATCTGCACAAGACGGAAAAGTCGGTCGGCCCTTCTCATGTTCGCTCCTTTCTCAGCATGACCGAGAAATTATCATAACGCTCCTGACAGGCTCCTGTCAGGAGGCATGTGCAAACATAACAATTATCGGGAACAGGGTTTCAACATTCGTCAGGAGCAAACTAATGAAAGTCACCAGCGCCTTTCCGATTATCGTCACCGAAAAGCTAACAGAAAGCCGGACTTTTTACGAAGAACTCGGCTTTGTCGCCGTCTTTGCCGGGGACTGGTATATCCACCTTGTCTGGCCTGAATGCATGGAAGTCCAAATCGGCCTGATGCAGCCCGACCATCCGACACAGCCGCCGCTATTCCATGGCCGCACCATGGGCGACGGCAGCATCTTTGGTATCAGCGTCGAGGACGCCAAAACTGCTGCCGATGAGCTCCGCGCCAAGGGCTTCGAATTCGCCCTGGAACTACGCGATGAGCCATGGGGCCAACGCCACTTCACCCTGCTTGATCCCAATGGTGTCCGGATTGATATCGCCAGTCAGGATGCCGCAATCAGCGACGATTATGCCAAGGATTTCCTGATGCCGGTCGAGAACATTCCGGCCTGATCCCCTTCGCGTCACCACCAATCGATGCTTTTGCCTCAAACATCAAAATCGGGATGGTGCAGTCATTGCATCATCCCGTTGTCTTGATGAAGTCATCAATCGCCGTAATCGTCCCGGCGATATTGCCTGCCTGCGTGTGGCCTGATTTCTTGCGCGCATCAAAATCATGATCACCGTCAGAAACCCAGTGCAGTAACACCGTATCGGCCAGACCATAACCTGCCACCTCGTCCGTGCTGCCAAACGGGTCGCGCGTTCCGTGACAAATCAGGGTCGGTGTTTTCATCGTCTGTAAATGTGCTGTCCGCAGGTTTTCCGGCTTCCCCGGCGGATGAAACGGATATCCAAGGCACACAACACCGCGTACGCCAAGGTCATCGGCGACCATGCTGGCAATCCGCCCGCCCATTGATTTGCCGCCGATCACAATATTTTCAGGCGTCCCAAGCTGTGCAACAACCTGCCCGAATGTCTCGATCAGAATCGGGGCACGATCCGGCCCGCGCTTTTTTCCATCCCCCCGGCGTTTCGCCATGTAGGGAAATTCAAACCGTGCTACGCGATAACCGCAACCGGCAAGTCCTGCGGCTATTTCATTCATAAACGGGCTATCCATCGCGGCCCCCGCCCCATGCGCCAGAACAATGGTCATCTTGGCATCATCAGGGCCGTCAAAGACAAAATCGATGGTCATGGCAATCGGGTATCCCTGTTCCTGTGGCGATCAAAAACATAAGCCATCGCGATTGATCGGGCCAAGTCCCAATCCCCTGCCTGCCCGCTGTTTCCCCGCTATTCATCCGAAAAACTCGCCATATCAGGATGTTTCGGTTTATCATGACCCTCCCCAAAGCAGTGCGCCAACCCCAAACGGCGTCGCCATCTGCCCCGATCCGATACCTTGCCGAAATCAGGTGTTCCCATGCCCAAAGACCAAATACTGCTGGATCAGGCGCGTACCGCCCTTGTCATGATCGACCTGCAGAACGGCATTCTCGCCCAGTCTCTGCATCCGCGAAGCGGTAATGCGGTGCTTGAAAATGCCCGCGGCCTGATTGCCAAATTCCGGGCGGCAAAGGCCCCCATCGTTCTGGTCCGCGTTTACTGGTCTTCTGACATGGCTGATGCGCCGCAACAAATCGTTGATCTGCCATCCGTCCCGGCGAAATGCCCGCCTGAAGACTGGGGAACCCTTGTGGATGACTTCATACAACCCGGCGATATCGTCATTACCAAACATCAATGGGGCGCGTTTTACGGCACCGAACTTGACCTGCAGCTTCGCCGGCGCGGGATTGATACCATCGTCCTTGGCGGTGTCGTCACCAATTTTGGCGTAGAATCCACCGCCCGGTCGGCGTGGGAACACGGCTATAACATCGTGATTGCCGAGGATACCACCGCCACCAAATCGGTCGAAATGCACCAGTTTTCAAT
>CAMPHD010000269.1 GCA_946885765.1 uncultured Thalassospira sp. | reverse complement strand
ACCCTGCCGCCCCAAACAAAGGCTTTCCCGTGCCAGATACCTCGCCCCATGCGCCCCACGCACCCAAGTCCCCAAAACCCAACTTGCCCCCTGATCGGGAAAAGTTCGGCAAAATGCCGCATCTTCTGCAATGGGGATTGCTGATTGGTGTTTCGCTTGTGCTGTCCGTGATCCTGCATGATGCGGATATCCCGGCCGCCCTTTTGCTCGGTCCGATGATTGTCGGCATTGTCATGGGCACCAATGGCGCCACCATCGCCATGCCAAAGCCGATCTATCTTGGCGCGCAATCGGTGCTTGGCTGCATGGTTGGCGGGTCGATGACCGCCGGGATCATCACATCCTTCATGCATGACTGGCCGCTGGTTCTGGGCGTTACGGCACTGACATTGATCGCCAGCAGCTTTTTGGGCTGGATATTGTGCATCAAGCAGGTCCTGCCGGGAACGGCAGGCATCTGGGGATCATCGCCGGGTGCCGCATCCGCCATGGTCATCATGGCCGAGGCCTTTGGCGCCGATGCCAGACTAGTGGCCTTCATGCAATATGTCCGGGTGGTGATTGTGGTTGCCGTGGCATCAAGTGTCGCCAATTTCTGGGTCGATCCGGCATTGGCGGCGGCCAATCCGCATCAATGGTTTAGCCCGTTTGATATCGGCGATTTCGGCATCACAGTGGCAATTGCCGTCATCCTGTGCATTGTCGGGGCAAAGTCACGTTTGCCATCGGGGCCGCTTCTGGTACCGATGATCGTCGTCATGGTGCTAAGCATCACCGGTATGATCGATATCGTCCTGCCAGAATGGTTTCTTGGCCTGACCTATGCGGTGATCGGTTGGATGATCGGGTTGAAATTCACGCCTGCAGTTTTACGCCACGCGGCTTATGCCCTGCCGAAAATCCTGATTTCGATTTTCGTTCTGATCGGTTTTTGTGCTGGAATATCGGTTTTGCTGGTGATTTTCATGGATGTCGATCCACTGACCGCCTATCTCGCCACCAGCCCCGGCGGGCTTGACTCAGTTGCCATCATCGCGGCCAGCACCAATGTCGACCTGTCCTTCATTCTGGTGCTACAGGCAACGCGCTTTTTCATGGTGCTGTTGTTTGGTCCACCATTGGCCCGCATGGTGGCAAAGCGCACATCGAAATTCCCCGACAGGATAGTCTAACCCTCACATCGCAAGGATCTGACCAACAAAGCCCTCGACCCGATGACTGAGTTCCGATCCCTGCGTTTCAAGGTTCCGCGCGGCATCGGAAAGTTCGCCCGCGACCTGCCCGTTATGGGAAATTGCTTCTGCAATATCGGTAACACTGGCACCAACCACACGTGCCTGTTTCAACGCATCAAGCGCATCCCCCGCAACAGTACGGCAAATTTCAACCTGCCCACCGGTTTGATCCGCGGTGATTTCAGCGCGTGCCTGCAAGTCGCCCATTGCATCCGAAATTAGGTCGATCTCCGTCCCGGCCTTTGAAATCGCCCCGGTAACACCATCCATCCACTGCGCGATTTCGGCGGTTGCCGCTTCGGACTGCCCTGCCAACGCCTTGACTTCCTTGGCAACAATGGCAAATCCTTTACCAGCTTCGCCAACGCGTGCCGCCTCGATCGAGGCATTCAGCCCCAGCAATTTGATCTGGCTGGCGATGGCCGAAATCGTTGACAGCATCTTGCCCGCATCGGCTGCACGCACCTGTAATTTGGCAAATTCATCGCGCATGTCACGTGCCTGCGCTCCCAATGCACGGGTGGTTTCCACATTCGCCCCGGCATCATCGCCAATCGTGGTCAATGCGGCCTGAAGCGCATCCATCTGCCCGGCGACATTTTCAATCCGGGAAAGGGCGGCATGGGCCGCCTGATCAATCCCCTTGCTGCATTCGTCCGTCCGCCGGTTGCTATCGCCCAGCACATCAAGCGCACTGCGCATCTGGCTAACCGCGGCACCAAGCATCCCGACCGTGCCCTGCACCCGACTTTCAAAATTCGATGCCAGTTTTTCGCGCGCGGCATGGGCCGCATCACGTTCAAGCACGCGTGCGACCTGCCCGCCGACAAAGCCAAGCAGTTCAAGCATCTCGTCATCAAGACGGGCGATATCGCGACTGAAAAATTCGATGACGGCAACCACTTTACCGGCCATTCTGACCGGCAGCGCAAAACAGCCCTGCAACCCGTTCCGGGCGGCCCCGCTGGCGCGCAGGAAGCCGTCCTTTGCTGTAACGTTTTCGATGCAGACAGGTTCCCCCGTCTTTGCCACCGACCCGATCAGGCCCTGCCCGATATTGAAAACAGTTTCCTCGGACTGCGACCGAAAATCTGCCAGATCGCCCGGCGATACGCCCTGCCCGATGGACCAGACACCTGCCGAAGACAATGTATTGTTTTCACGCCGCAGATAGGCATGCCCGACAGGCCAGTGGCAATAATCGCAGACCGCATCAAGGATACCAGCAATCGCCGCATCTCTTTGCCGTGCTTCATCGGCAATCGTCCCAACCGTGCGCAATAGACGTAAAATATCGCCAAGACCTGCCTCGCGGCCCTGTTTTGAACGGATATCATCATCGGGGGAAACGGAACGCATGAAACCGGCAAACATTGAAATTCTCCGAGGCATGGGACATCTGAAATCGACCGGGCGTAACGCCATCCGGTCGCACGATTGTCTTACAAGCCTCGTTGCCTGCCGATTGTTGCTGACTGCGCCTTTGCAATCACGAATATGATGCTAACGTGATTTTGCACCTGCGAAAAGAATTTTCTATCCGCATCGGCAGAACTGCGCATCCCAAAGAAAAAGGCACCGGCAGCAGGAATGAATTATCCCGCCACCAGCGCCCTGAAACATCTCATTGGCAACAAGGGTCTAACGCAAAACCTTGCGGAAAACACCCGATGCGACCATCACACCGAAAATCACCAATCCCACCGCAATCGCCAGCGCAAAGTTGCCTTCCTCGCCAAGCAGGAACACACCGCCAAGGGCGGTCAATGCCGGGGTCATCGCGCCAAAGGCCGAGGCACCGGTTGACCCGATATGACGCACCGCAAGCCCATAGGTCACCACCGCAACGCATCCCGCCAGCAGGCCCTGTGTGACGAGCAGCAGCAACACATCATCCATGGGGGCATCAGGGATGTGTGTTCCCGTAAACAGGGCCACCACCGCCATGATCACAAACGACCAGAACCCGACAAATGCCGCGGCTTCCAGCGCGCCAAGGCCGCTTTGACGCATTGCATGGGTATAACACGCCCACATAAATGCCCCGGCCGATACAAGCCCATACCCATAAAGGATCGTGTCGCCGGTCGAATGGCCGGGTTTAAGCACCGCCAACAGGACGATACCGGTAATTACCGTGGCATAACCCGCCAGCCGGACCCAGCCCGGCCGTTCGCCAAACATCGCAACCGCAATCAGAACTGCCCAGACCGCCATCACACCGGGCAGCAAAATGCCAACATGACTTGCCGGAACATATTGCAGGGCACTGGCGACCAGAAGCGTATAAAACGCGCCTGATCCCACCAGCATGATCAGGCCATTGGCAATCGAAAGCCCCTTGGGCCAGATCCCGCGTTTGAGCCAGATCGGGGCAAGCAAGACAAACGGCACGACAAAGCGCAAAAGCCCGATATCGACCGCAGTAAAATCGGATGTCATGGCATAGCGCGTGACAATCAGCCACGCCGCCCAGATCGCCACCGTCGCCAGGGCCGATGTCACACCGACCAGACGGCTTTCCGTTGCCGACGAAACAGCAACAGCAGAAGTTCGAGACATATCAGCATTCCCGATAAAGGGTTGATTTTGCGAAAATCAGACCACGCAGTCACGATCAAGGCAAGAATTTTGACTGTGGGTCAGCTATGCAAAACCGACCACGAACGAAAACAGGGCAGCACGGATTGCCGCACTGCCCTGTTTCAAATCAGCAATATCGAAATCAGATGCCAAATTCGGCAAAGAAATCATTGCCCTTGTCATCGATTACGATGAAGGCCGGGAAATCTTCGACCTCGATCTTCCAGACGGCTTCCATGCCCAGTTCCGGATATTCAAGGACTTCGACCTTCTTGATGCAATCCTGCGCAAGGCGCGCGGCCGGACCACCAATGGAACCAAGATAGAACCCGCCGTGGTTTTTACACGCATCCTTGACCTGTTTCGAACGGTTGCCCTTGGCAAGCATCACGAATGATCCGCCTGCGGCCTGGAACTGTTCGACATAGGCATCCATGCGTCCCGCCGTGGTCGGGCCGAACGAACCGGACGGCATGCCTTCGGGCGTTTTTGCCGGGCCTGCATAATAAACCGGGTGGTTTTTCATGTAATCGGGCATGCCTTCGCCGGCATCAAGACGTTCCTTGATTTTGGCGTGCGCAATATCACGCGCCACGATCACGGTCCCGGTCAGCGCCAGACGCGTCTTGACAGAATACCCGGAAAGCTGTTTGCGGATTTCATCCATCGGACGGTTCAGGTCAACTTTGACCACATTGTCATCAAGATGTTCGTCCGACACTTCCGGAAGGTATTTTGCCGGGTTGTGTTCAAGGTCCTCGATGAAAATGCCGTCCTTGGTGATCTTGCCCAGAACCTGACGGTCGGCCGAGCACGAAACGCCAATGGCCACGGGGCAGCTTGCCCCGTGACGCGGCAGGCGGACAACACGCACATCGTGGCAGAAATACTTGCCGCCAAATTGTGCGCCAATGCCCATCTCGCGCGTCATCTCAAGGACCTTCTGTTCCCATTCAAGATCGCGATAGGCCTGACCATGCACCCCGCCTTCGGTTGGCAGGTTATCGTAATAACGTGCCGATGCCATTTTAACGGTCTTAAGGGCCGCCTCGGCCGATGTTCCGCCAATCACGATGGCAAGATGGTAGGGCGGACAGGCAGAGGTACCCAGCGTTCTGATTTTCTCATCCAGGAACTTGCGCAGGCTTTCGGGGTTCAGAAGCGCCTTGGTCTGCTGGTACAAAAACGTCTTATTGGCCGAACCGCCGCCCTTTGCCATGAACATGAATTTGTATTCATTGCCCGGCGTCGCATACAGATCGATCTGGGCCGGAAGGTTCGAACCGGTGTTCTTTTCTTCGAACATATTGACCGGCGACACCTGCGAATAACGCAGGTTATGTTCCTGATAGGCGCGCCAAATAC
>CAMPHD010000268.1 GCA_946885765.1 uncultured Thalassospira sp. | reverse complement strand
CATAAATGCCGACATGCTTAAGACGATTGCCGCCAAAGATGTCGCATCGGGCAGCGACGATGCCGATCAATTTAACGATGCGTTCCGCAACGTGCTGCAAACTTGCAAATCCTGCCATCAGCAGTTTCGTGCCGACTGAACATAACATTGCATATGAACAAAGGCCGCCTTTCGGGGCGGCCTTTGTTCATTGAAAACAGAAAAACCTAGCGGCCGATCATTGCAAAAAACTCGCGTCGCGTGATCGGGTCATCACGAAAGGCACCAAGCATCCGGCTGGTCACCATCGAAACACCGGTCTTGTGAACGCCGCGTGTACTCATGCATTGATGATTGGCATCAATCACGACAGCAACACCCAGCGGATCAAGTTCTTCCTGAATGGTGTTGGCGACCTGTGCCGTCATTTTTTCCTGAATTTGCAACCGCTTGGCATAAACTTCGACCACGCGGGCAAGCTTGGAAATGCCAACAACTCGGCGGCGCGGCAGATAAGCAACATGGGCGACACCGATGATCGGGACCATGTGGTGTTCGCAATAGGATTCGACCCGGATATCGCGCAGCACGACCATCTCGTCGTAACCGTCGGTTTCTTCGAAAGTCCGACGCAGAATGTCAGCCGGGTCCTGTTGATAACCTGCGAAAAATTCGCCGTAAGACCGCACGACACGGTCTGGCGTTCCGCGCAGACCTTCGCGGTCAGGATCGTCCCCCGCCCAACGAAGCAGGGTACGGACGGCTTCTTCTGCTTCTTCGCGCGATGGACGTTTAACGGCGCTGGTTTCGCTGCACATATGGTTTCCTCTTTATAACTCTGTCCTGTGGGTCATGTGCTCCCGACCCTGTATTCTGTTAATTCATTTAATTAACGGTGCGCTGGCTATGCGGACTGTCGAGCGAAAAGGCCGGAATTTCAATATCAAACCGGTTTCCATTCATATCAGTCATTTCATAGGTCCCGACCATAAAACCGCTTGGCGTCGCCAGTGGTGCGCCGCTTGTGTAATTGAAACTTTCGCCACTGGCCAGAACCGGCTGTTCGCCGACCACACCCGATCCACGCACTTCCTGTGTCGAACCACGGGAATCAGTAATGCGCCAGTAACGGTTTAAAAGCTGTACGGTTTTGGGCCCCTGATTTTCGATGACAACCCGGTACGCCCAGACATAGCGATGGCTGTCCGGGTCCGACTGTTCGTCAAGAAACACCGGTTGCACGGATACTTTGATGTCACGGGTTACGGATGAGTACATGCAAAACTCCAGGCCAATTCTTATTCCGGTCCTTCTGCCAAGGGCGTTGCGCTGTTTTAGCAATGCTTGGGCCATATTTAGACAGTCAATGCCCCGAGCGCCAGATGTCTGTCATTAAATTGCGATCCCGATCACATAAAGCATCGAAAAACAAAAGGCGGTCCGTGCAGATTACGGACCGCCTGATCAGGGCGTTTAACGCATCTGCGATTTCTTATACGCGCAACGCTGCGCTCAGATCTTCTTTCAGATCATCAATATCCTCTAACCCGACGGAGAGGCGCAGCATGCCTTCGGTAATCCCCATCGTGATCTTGTCTTCAGCCGGAACACGCTGATGGGTCGTGGTCCAAGGATGGGTCGCAAGACTTTTGGCATCACCAAGATTGTTCGAGATATCAATAAGCTGCAGATTATCAAGTAACGAGAAGGCAGCAGATTTACCACCGGCAAGCTCGATCGCAATCAATCCACCACCACGACCAGACATCTGTTTCATGGCCAATTCGTGCTGAGGATGACTTTCGAGCCCCGGATAGATAACGCGTGATACCTGCGGCTGTTCCGAAAGAAACTCCGCAAGTGCCGTTGCATTTCGGATATGCTGATCGACACGCAGACCAAGTGTCTCGAGCCCTTTCAGGAGAACCCAGGCATTAAACGGGCTCATGCTGGGGCCGGTGTGACGCAAGAAAGTGGTCAGATGGTTGTCGTGCCATTCCTTGTCATTAAACAGGATCGCACCACCAAGACAGCGCCCCTGACCATCGATATGCTTGGTCGCAGAATAAACAACAATGTCCGCGCCCAGTTCCATCGGCTTTTGCAAAATCGGGGTGGCAAAGACGTTATCGACAACCACCTTCGCACCGGCCTTATGCGCTAGATCGGCAACAAAAGCGATATCGATGACTTCAAGGGTCGGGTTAGACGGGGTTTCGATGAAGACAGCATCAGCCGGTCTGGACAGCGCCTTTTCCCATGCCGCATGATCGGTACCGTCAACCAGTTCGGTTTCAACCCCAAAACGCGGCAAAAGGGTTGTCAGGATAAATTCGCACGAGCCGAACAGGGCTCGCGAACCGACAACACGCCCACCGGCTTTGGTACAGGCAATCAAGGCATTCCAAACCGCCGACATACCCGATGCTGTCGCCCGGCAATGAGCCGCACCTTCAAGCAGCGCCAGACGTTCTTCGAACATCGCAACGGTCGGATTGGCAAAGCGGGAATAAACAAAGCGTTCCGGGCCGGTGCCGTCAAAGGATGCTTCGGCCTCGGCGGCTGTATCATAGACATAGCCGGAATTCATAAAGATGGCTTCGGAGGTTTCGTTAAACCCGCTGCGTGCCGTACCGCCCCGAACAGAACGGGTGGCGGCCCGCCATTTATCAGAAGCCTTTTTATCGGTCGTCATCGTATCGCTCCTATATGCCCGGTCATATTGGTACTAGCCGGACACAAAAAAACCCTGACCGGCACGATGGGTCAGGGCCGAAGCCACGGTTACCCTCTTTAGCGATTTTTTACGTGGCCGCAAGCCGGTCGACAAATCCCACGATGGGCGTGACGATACGACCTGCTTTCCCCAACGTCAAGCACCTCGCATTCGCTTGATTTGACCAGATACCGTTTCGGCTCCCCATGCATATGCTCTCCGAACCTTCACGCAATGGTGAAAGCAGTTCATAAGCATTCGGCGTTTTTTCCCTCTAATGTTCGCCCAAGACATGCAATCCTTTGGAACGGCTTCGTTCAGGAATGCCGTTAAGGCTGTAAAATCAATGACCAAGACGCAAACAATGACGGCAAACCACCATCCCCACGATCACCCCGGCCCCGGTCAGACAAAGACTACCGGTGCTTCTTTATGGCGCAAATTACTGCCGGTTTCGGTCCTGATTGCCGGACTGGCATTGGCGTGGGCAAGTGGAACTGTCGATTACTTTTCGTTCGATACCCTGCGCGAGAATCGCGATATCCTTCAGACTTTCGTCGCCGGTAATCCGGTTTCAAGCATTGCCGTCTTCATGCTGACATACGTAATCGCTGTTGCCCTGTCGCTTCCGGTCGGATCGCTTTTGACCATTGTTGGCGGCTTCCTGTTTGGTGCATGGCTTGGCACGACCTATGTCGTCATTGCCGCCACCATCGGTGCAACGGTAGTTTATCTGGCGGCACGTTACGCATTTTATGATTTGATGCATGCGAAGGCGGGAAACACGATCCGCAGGATGGAAGCCGGTTTTGCCGAAAACGCCTTCAGCTACCTGATGGTCTTGCGTCTTGTGCCGCTGTTTCCGTTCTGGCTGGTCAATCTCGTTCCGGCTTTGCTGGGCGTGAAGTTTCGTTCCTTCGTGCTGGGAACTGCGATTGGCATTATTCCGGGAACATTTGTTTATGTTTCCATCGGGGATGGCCTGGGTGCCCTGTTTGATCAGGGAAAGACCCCCGATCTTGGCATTATTTTTGAACCCAGGATTCTGACCCCGATCATCGGCCTTGCCATTCTGGCACTGGTTCCGGTGATCTATAAGAAATTCCGTAACCGCGATGGCGGGGCCAGCACCTGATGAATGATGTGATCAAAACCGACATCTGTGTAATCGGCGCCGGATCCGGCGGGCTTTCCGTTGCCGCAGGGGCCGTGCAAATGGGGGCAGGCGTTGTCCTGATCGAGAAAGGCAAGATGGGGGGGGACTGCCTTAATACCGGCTGTGTCCCGTCAAAGGCCCTGCTGGCTGCAAGCCATGCCGCAAGCAACGCACGGGCAGCATCGCAGTTTGGCATCACCACAGGCCCGGTTTCTGCCAACTTTGCGCATGTCATGGATCATGTCCGTTCGGTCATTGCCGATATTGCACCCCATGACTCGGTTGAACGGTTTGAAAAGCTTGGCTGTACTGTCATTCAGGCAGAAGCCCGGTTTACTGGTCCCGGCGAAGTCATAGCCGATGGCAAACGCGTGCAGGCAAAGCGGTTTGTCATTGCCACCGGCTCGCGGGCTGCGGTGCCACCGATTGACGGCATCGCCGATGTTCCGTTCTTTACCAACGAAACGATCTTTGAAAACCGTACCTGCCCGGATCACCTGATCATCATCGGCGGCGGCCCGATAGGCCTTGAAATGGCACAGGCACATCACGAACTTGGTGCGCGGGTTACCCTGATCGAAATGTTCACGATCCTTCCCAAGGACGATCCCGATCTGGTTGCCGTGATCCGGGACGAGATCGAGACGGCGGGCATAAGCCTTTATGAAAAGGTCAAAACCAAGCGGATCGAAACCCATGATGACCAGATCCGCGTCATGATCGAACGCGATGGCACAGAAATCACGATTGAAGGCAGTCACCTTCTGATTGCCGCCGGACGCAAGCCAACGGTCGACAATCTTGGTCTTGATGAAGCTGGCGTCACATACAGCCCGCGCGGGATCGAGGTAGACAGTCGCCTGCGCACAAGCAACCGGAAGATATTTGCCATTGGCGATGTTACCGGCGGCCTGCAATTTACCCATATGGCCGGTTATGACGCCGGCATTGTTATCCGCAATGCTTTGTTCCGGTTGCCTGCCAAAATTGATCATAGCGCGGTTCCCTGGGTGACATATACCAGCCCGGAACTGGCGCAAGTCGGCCTGAACGAAACGGCTGCACGCGAAAAGTTCGGTGATGCAATCCGGGTCGTGACCTGGGACTATGCCGAAAATGACCGTGCAAGGGCCGAAGCCCGAACCAAAGGCTTTATCAAAGTCATCACTACCCCAAAGGGAAAAATCCTTGGGGCGGGTATTGTCGGCCATCAAGCCGGGGAACTGATCGGACTGTGGTCGCTGGCGATATCGAAAAAAATGAAGATCGGTGCCATTGCCGGAATGATCGCGCCCTACCCTACACTTGGCGAACTATCCAAACGCGTTGCCGGGGCATGGTATACGCC
>CAMPHD010000267.1 GCA_946885765.1 uncultured Thalassospira sp. | reverse complement strand
TGTGTTTATGAGTCTGTTTATATCCTGTGTCAGAAGGAGGGCCTTTTCGACGTAACCCTTCTGCGATTCTGCCGCCAGCGCATCAAGCCCGACATCGGATAGCAGGCAAAGCCCCGCGCGGGATGCCGGTGTGTCCCCGGCCATCGTGACAAACGGAATGCCGTGCCAGATCATATCGAAATAGTGTGCGATATCGATCATCGGGAAGGGGGCCAACCCGATATCGATCCGGGCGTAAAGATCGGGTTTGTCTTCGGGACTGACCGCACCAACCAGATTGACGCGATCCGAGTGCAGCCCGGCCTGCCTCAGCCGATCCAGCATCGTCTTTCTGGCAAAGGCGTCGCCTAGAACATCATCCTGAATGACAAGACGGCTGCCCTTGATCTTGTTTAAAACACGCGCAAAGCAGTTCAGGCTGGCGTCGCTGATGTTTGATAATTGGTCAAAGCAGCCAAAGGTCACTACCTCGTCAATTGCCGCCGGAAGGAGGCTTAGCGGAGCGGCATCATCGGCACCGGCATAGGCGAAGGGGCCTGATCCCAGATGCTGCACATTTTCGCAAAACAGCTTGTTTTCGGCAGGTTTGGCCGGGACCGCACGATGATGGACAAGGATGTAATCCATCTGGCTGATGCCGGTTGTCAGCGGTGCGATGCTGGCCTGAACCGGGGCGGCACGATGGGCAAAAACCGTGATCGGCTGATCCGTCACCGGGCCGGTCAGATCAATCAGGATATCAACGCGGTCCTTGCGGATACGTTCAGTAATCTGAAGCGGGTTTTGGCCGTAAACCTCGCGCCAGCCATCGGCCATGACCTGCCATGAACGGGTGGTTTGGTCCGGACGCGGGGTGGCCGAATACAGAAACAGTTCGACCTCGTTGCGGTTAAGGTGCCGGGCGACACCTGACAGCAGGGCGAAGGAAGCATGTTCGCAAAAATGCGGTGACAGCCATCCGATGCGAAGCCGTTTATCGATCTGTTTGCTGTTGGTGAATTTCGGTTCGGGCAAGGCTGGCATGTGGCTGCGTGCCCATTGGCGGGCTTGTTTAAGATATTCGACCCCGCCGATATCGGGCAGTTTTGCAACGGCGGCCAGAAGGGCCGTATGGGCATCCGCATTCGCCGGGTGTTTTTCCACAAGCAGAGTCAGTTCGGCAATCGCGCTTGCGATATCGCCGCATCGCAATTCGATATCGGCAATTTCAAGATCGATTTCGATCCGGCCCTTGGCAAGGCGCTTGGCGGTTTTAAGGATCGCGATCGCCTTGGCATAATCGCCCTGTGCCGAGAGCGCACGACCCAAGCCGTGCAGGGCAGGGACATTGCGGGAATCGATGCTAAGCGCGCGCTGATAAAGGTTTTGCGCCATACCCGGATAGCCAAGCCGCAGCGAAACATCGCCGACACGGCAAATCATATCGGGAGTGATCCCTGCGGCCTCGGCTGCGCGGTCAAGGGATGCGAGTGCGGCTTCTTCCTGCCCCAGACCATGCAGTGCGTCGCCAAATAGTAAAAGCCCATCAAAGTGATCGGGTTTCAGACCCAGCAACCGGCCCAGAAGGTCCACCGTCTGGCCGATATGGCCGCGCGGCATTTCAAGGCGTGCGAGATGATAAAGGGCGGTCGGGAAATCGCCGTGATAACTGATCGCCTGCCGAAATTCGTCAATCGCCCTGTCGATCTGCCCGGTATGTTCCAGTGCGATGGCAAAATTGCATCGCACAGCCGGATTGGCACCAAGGCGCGGCAGGCAGCTATCGAACAGTTCAAGCGCCTCGCGGTGGCGATCAAGGCCAGTCAGAAGGGTCGCCAGCAGATGTTCGACTTCGGGATTTCCGGGCGAAAGCGACAGGGCACGACGGTAAATCTTCTCGGCCTCGTCAGGACGGTTGCCTTCATGCGCGCTTAGTCCACGCCTGAGCAGGGTCTTGAGATCGGCCGACATCGATATGCTTTACCTCGTAAGATGGACAGTCCTGAACGCAGTCATATGGGGCAGCATGCAGAAAAAGGAACGTTCTGTCATTGCTTTAAAGCATTTCATCGTTTCAGGAAAAAGAATGATGGTGCCGGAAAAAGCATAAAAAAAACCCCGAGCCTGCAAGCAGGCCGGGGTGAGAATGGGAGTGGGAGAATCGCCTAGCGGCGATAATCACCTATTAAGATATGGATTGTGGTCGGTGCCGTCGCCTATTCAATGGGATAGTATTTCGGGTCTTTCGGGTAGGGTGCCTATGGGAAGGTGGTGGAATTCCCGAAACTTAAGCGGATGATTGAAAGTTATGGCTCGGGAATGGCTGCTAAGAGATCGTGTTCTTCAAGTAGTATTCGTTCCATATGGCGCAAAAACACGAAATTTTCGGGCAAAAAACTGTCATTGGACGCGAAGACTGTGCTAGAAGCCCTTAATATGTGACAATGATAAATACCCCGCGAAGATAGAGAGGTTCGACCATGCCGGAATATCGGTCCCGTACAACCACCCATGGCCGCAATATGGCCGGTGCGCGCGGCCTTTGGCGCGCCACGGGCATGAAGGATGAAGACTTTGACAAGCCGATCATTGCGGTCGTCAACAGCTTTACCCAGTTCGTCCCCGGTCACGTCCACCTGAAAGACCTTGGTCAGATGGTGGCACGCGAAATCGAAGCCGCCGGTGGTGTCGCCAAGGAATTCAATACGATTGCCGTTGATGACGGTATCGCCATGGGCCATGACGGCATGCTTTACAGCCTGCCGTCACGTGAAATCATCGCAGACTCCGTCGAATATATGGTCAATGCCCATTGTGCCGATGCGATGGTCTGCATTTCCAACTGTGACAAGATCACGCCGGGCATGCTGATGGCCGCCATGCGCCTCAATGTTCCGGCCGTATTCGTTTCCGGCGGCCCGATGGAGGCCGGGAAGGTCACCATCGAAGGCAAGGAACATCACCTTGATCTTGTCGATGCAATGGTTCAGGCCGCCGATCCGAAAATCTCGGACGAGCAGGTTGCCGTTGTCGAACGTTCGGCGTGCCCGACCTGTGGCTCGTGCTCTGGCATGTTTACCGCCAATTCGATGAATTGTCTGGCCGAGGCCCTTGGCCTTGCGCTTCCGGGTAACGGTTCGGTACTGGCGACGCATGCCGCGCGTCAAGAACTGTTCCTTGAAGCGGCGCGGACATCCGTCAAGCTGGCCCGCCGTTATTACGAGGAAGAAGACGTTACCGCGACCCCGCGTGGAATCGCGACGTTTGAAGCCTTTGAAAACGCGATGGCGCTTGATATCGCCATGGGCGGTTCGACCAACACGGTTCTTCATCTTCTGGCAATAGCCAAGGAAGCGGAAGTCGATTTTACCATGGCGGATATGGATCGCCTGTCGCGCAAGATCCCGTATCTGTCCAAAGTGGCGCCAAACCACCCGAAATTCCACATGGAAGACGTTCATCGTGCGGGCGGTATCATGCGTATTCTGGGCGAACTGGACCGTGCCGGTTTGCTCCATACCGATGTTTCGACCGTACACGCCAAAACCATGGCTGATGCCTTGGAAAAGTGGGACATCAAACGCACCAAGAACGAAGCCGTCCAAAAGTTCTATCGCGCCATGCCGGGCGGTATTCCGACCCAGACCGCGTTCAGTCAGGAACGCTATTGGGATGATCTTGATCTTGATGAAAAAGAAGGCTGCATTCGCGACGTTGCGCATGCTTACAGTCAGGATGGCGGTCTTGCGGTTCTGTTTGGCAATCTTGCGGTCAATGGTTGCATCGTCAAGACGGGTGGTGTGGATGAAAGCATCCTGAAATTCACCGGTCCGGCTGTGATTTGCGAAAGTCAGGACGAGGCGGTTGCCAAGGTTCTGGGCGGGGAGGTCAAGGAAGGCGATGTTGTCGTTATCCGTTACGAAGGCCCCAAAGGCGGGCCGGGCATGCAGGAAATGCTGTATCCGACCAGCTATCTGAAATCGATGGGGCTGGGCAAGGCCTGCGCACTTATTACCGATGGCCGTTTCTCGGGCGGGACGTCCGGTCTTTCGATCGGTCACGTATCCCCCGAAGCAGCAGCCGGTGGCGATATCGCCCTGATCGAGCCGGGCGACAGCATCGAAATCGACATCCCCAACCGTACGATCAAAGTTGCGGTCGATGATGCGGTTCTGGCGGCACGCCGTGCAGCGATGGAGGCCAAGGGCAAGGATGCTTGGAAACCGGTCAAGCCGCGCAAACGCAAGGTCACAACGGCCCTTCGTGCCTATGCCGCACTCGCAACCAGTGCCGATCAGGGTGCGGTGCGTGATGTGACGCAGGTCGAATTTTAAGTCGTTCTGACCATAACATCAAAAAGCCGCCCGGTTCTCCGGGCGGCTTTTTGTTTGGGATAGAGGATGATCAGGGCTTACGTAATGCGCTGAACCCATGTGCAAGGCTGTGGCCAAGACTTGGCAGGGCATTGGCAATTGCCTGCACGGCAAAGCCGATAAACAAAATCCCGGTCGCCCGCACGATCCAGATTTCATGTCGTTGATAGGCCCGGCGCAAAATGCCAAGTCCAACCATCCAGATCAGGATCAGATCCGCAATCAGAAACCCCACAGCAGACGCCAGCAACAGCCCCGTCATGCTGTCCCAGCCAAGCGACGCGGCGTCCTGTGCCAGAAGGGCGGTAAACATGGCGACTGCCACCGGATAGCCTTTGGGGTTGGTGATTCCGAAAATAAGTCCGCGCCGCCACGGGCGGCGAACCGTTATGTCGACCACACCATCCTTTTTGCGTTTTGCCGTTACCGCCCGGATGCCCAGCCAGAACAGGTAGACCCCGCAAATCATTGCCAGAATGTCAAACACCATCGGATCAAGGACGCGTGACCCGATGATTGCGACCAGCGCCAGACTGGCCCACATGATATCCCCGGCAAGATGTCCGAACAGGAAGCCGGCACTTGCCCTGCGGCCCTGTGCGGCACCAATGCCCAGCATCGCCAAAAAGGCCGGGCCGGGTGTCAGGGTATAGATGGCGGCCGCTGCCATCGCCCCGATCAGCATCGATATTTCCATGGTCGTTTCATCCCGTATGTATTTTTTCGGTGATGCTAGCACAGCTCCAGACAACAAACCCCGCCAAAATGACTGGCGGGGTCTGCGTGGGGCAGGGTGACTAATCCCGCCGGGAGGATACTGTTGAATTACACCAGCACACGATCAAGCGGTATGTAATCG
>CAMPHD010000266.1 GCA_946885765.1 uncultured Thalassospira sp. | reverse complement strand
GTATGATCGCAAGGACCTAATTGAAAAAATGGCGGCGGCCGGGGTTTCGTCCATTGCCATGGAACTGATGCCGCGCATTTCGCGTGCCCAGTCGATGGATGTGCTGTCTTCGCAATCCAACCTGGCGGGGTATCGTGCGGTGCTTGATGCTGCGCATGAATTCGGCCGGATTTATCCGATGATGATGACGGCGGCCGGTACGTTGCCGCCCGCACGTGTTGTTGTTGTCGGCGCCGGTGTTGCCGGTCTTCAGGCGATTGCGACCGCCAAGCGCCTTGGTGCGGTGGTTTCCGCATTCGATGTGCGGCCGGCGGTGAAGGAACAGGTTCAATCGCTTGGCGGGACGTTTATCGAGGTTGAAGACGACGCAGCCGATGGCGAAACCGCAGGCGGCTACGCCAAGGAAATGTCGGACGAATATAAGGCCAAACAGGCTGCCAAGCTTAAGGAAGTTCTGGCAAAGACCGACATCGTGATCACGACCGCATTGATCCCGGGCCGTCCGGCGCCGGAAATCGTCACCGCCGATATGGTCGCGGGCATGAAACCCGGTTCTGTTATCATCGATCTTGCCGCCGAACGCGGTGGCAACGTCGCGGGTGCGAAACTTGCTGAAACCGTTGTTACCGCCAATGGCGTGAAAATCATTGGCCCGGAAAACATCACCAGTTCCGTCGCAACCGATGCAACGGCGATGTATGCCAAAAACCTTCTGAATTTCAGTACGCTGTCCGTCGACAAGGAAAAAGGCACGCTGGCCTTCAATGCCGAAGACCAGATTATTGCCGAAACCATGCTGACCCGTGATGGCAAGGTTGTTCATCCGAAATTCGGTGGTGAGGAGGTCGCAAATGGCTGATCAATCCGTAACCCAAAATGCCGCCCAGAACGCCAACGAGCTGCGCGATGCAGCCCTTGGTCTGGCTGAAAAGGCCGCAAAGCTTGCCGATAGCCTTGCCAATCAGGCGGGCGATATGGCCAGTTCGGCCACCACTGTTGTCCATACAAACGGTGTCAGCCCGACGGTGCTTGGTCTGACGGTGTTCGTTCTGGCCTGCTTTGTCGGCTATTACGTCGTGTGGAAAGTAACCCCGGCCCTTCATTCGCCGTTGATGGCGGTGACCAATGCCATTTCATCGGTGATCATTGTCGGCGCGCTTCTGGCGGCTGGCCCGATTGATATGAACCTGTCCAAGGTGATGGGTTTCCTTGCTGTGGTGCTGGCGTCGGTCAACATCTTTGGCGGTTTCATCGTGGCACAGCGCATGCTGCACATGTTCAAGAAAAAGAAGTAGGGGGAACACACAATGTCGGAAAACCTGTCGGCTTTCCTGTATCTGGTGGCGTCCGTCTGCTTCATTCTGTCGCTGCGCGGTCTGTCATCGCCGGAAACGGCACGTAACGGGAATATCCTTGGCATGGTGGGTATGGCGATTGCCATTCTGACCACGCTGGCATCGCCCGAAGTCGTGTCCTATACCACCATCATTGTCGGCATTCTGGTCGGCGGGGCCATTGGTACGGTCATCGCGCTCAAGATCAAGATGACCGCACTGCCGCAACTTGTTGCTGCCTTCCACTCGCTGGTTGGTCTGGCGGCGGTATTTGTGGCGGGTGCGGCGCTTTATTCGCCGGGTGCCTATGGTCTTGGCACGGCAGGCAATATCGGTGCTGCCAGCCTGATTGAAATGGGCCTTGGCGTTGCCATTGGTGCCATTACCTTCACCGGCTCGCTTGTTGCCTTTGGCAAGTTGCAGGGGATCGTATCGGGTACGCCGGTTCGCTTTACCGGGCAGCATATGCTCAACCTTGCAATTGCTATCGGCATCCTAGTGTTTGGCATCATCGTTGTGACCACCGAAAGCCACACGGCCTTCTGGATTTTGGTCGCACTTGCACTGGTGCTTGGTGTGACGCTGATTATTCCGATTGGCGGGGCGGATATGCCGGTTGTTGTCTCAATGCTGAACTCGTACTCGGGTTGGGCGGCATGTGGCATTGGCTTTACGCTTCAGAACAATGCCCTGATCATTACCGGCGCGCTTGTCGGCGCATCGGGGGCGATCCTGTCCTACATCATGTGCAAGGGCATGAACCGCTCGATCTTTAACGTCATCTTTGGCGGCTTCGGAACCGAAGGTGATGCAGGCCCTGCTGTCGGAGCCGATGGTGATCGTTCGGTCAAATCGGGCTCAAGCGATGATGCCGCCTTCATCATGAAGAACGCGTCCAGCGTGATCATCGTGCCGGGCTATGGCATGGCGGTCGCACAGGCACAGCATGCGCTTCGTGAAATGGGCGATATCCTCAAGGCCGAGGGCGTTAATGTCCGTTATGCCATCCATCCGGTGGCGGGCCGTATGCCGGGGCATATGAACGTCCTTCTGGCCGAGGCCAACGTGCCCTATGACGACGTGCTTGAAATGGACGAAATCAACCGCGATTTCGGCACGGCGGATGTGGCTTTTGTGATTGGTGCCAATGATATCACCAACCCGGCGGCCAAAACCGATCCGTCATCACCGATCTTCGGCATGCCGATTCTTGAGGTCGAAAAAGCCAAAACCGTTCTGTTCATCAAGCGTTCAATGTCGGCAGGCTACGCCGGTATCCAGAACGAGCTGTTCTTCAAGGACAACACGATGATGCTGTTCGGTGACGCCAAAAAGATGTGTGAAGAGATCGTCGGCCATCTGGACGAGTGATTTGGCTTTACTGTTGAAATACGAGAAGGGCGGCCATTTGGTCGCCCTTTTTCTATGTGAAACGAAACATGACTTTTGCCGGTCTTTAAGTCAGAAATGGTATCCCGAGGGCTAAGTGTTCCGACTTCTGAAAGTCTCTGTTTTTACGATTGTGATGTTGTCATTGGCGCTGGTGACATCGGTCTCGGGTATTTTCATAACCTATTTCCGGCTGACCGCCGAGGAGCCCGTGGCGCGGATCACGTTTGAGGAAGTCGGGGATCAGGAATACAATGCCTATCTGACATTGCCCGGCAACGACATTCCCGGCAAATACGTGATTTATGGCGACCAGTGGCGGATTGATGCGGAATTTGTGAAGATCAAGCCTTGGGCCAATATTCTTGGCGTGGATTCCCGTTACAAGCTGGTGCGGCTGGAAGGTCGATACCAGGATATAGAAGATCAGAACACCCGTCCGCATATGGCCTATAATCTCGGCGCGACCAGGGGGATTGATATCGGCAAGCTGGTGGCGGATTGGAATTTCCTGATCGATGCCGAATATGGCAGTTCGACTTTTACCGATATCGAGATATCCAATGCCTATACGGTCTATAAAAGCCAGTTCGGGCTTTTGGTGCGCGAAGATGCTGCACAGTCGGATGCGACCAGCAAGGGCGCTGTCGAAGGTCTGTTTAATTGGCTGACAGGTGCGAAATAACCCCGGATTTTGGGGGATAAAACAAAACCCGTCCGACGGATATCGGACGGGTTTGTTGTTTGGTTACGGCGTTATTGTGCTGATTTGATCAAAGGATCATCGCCGCAATCCACGCAAACACGACCATGCCGAAATTGGCGTGGATGAAAGTCGGGATCACGGAATCCTTCACATGATCATGCTGTCCATCGGCATTAAGGCCCGATGTCGCGCCAAGCGTGATGGTGGATGCCGGTGATCCGGCATCACCAAGGGCGGCCGACGCCCCCAGAAGCGCGATGGTTGCCATGGGCGAGAAACCGAGGGCGAGTGCCAGCGGGATATAGATCGGGGCCAGAATGGGCACGCTGGCGAAGCTATCGCCAAAACCGATGGTGATGAACAGGCCGACCAGAAGCATGATGAGCGCACCAATCGCCTTGTTATCGCCGATCAGTTCGGCGCTTGTCTGCACCAGCGGGGCAATTTCGCCGGTGGCATCAAGCACCCCGGCAAAGCCCGATGCGATGGTGATGATCACGGCAATCTGAGCCATCATCCGCATGCCTTCGGTGAAGACATCATCCTGTGCCCGCCAGCGGAAAATGCCCGCCGACGCCAGAATGACAAAGCCGATCATCGCACCGACCAGAAGGCTGTCAAACTGCAACTGGCAGATCAACGCAACGGCAAGGGCCGCAACGGTTGCCAGCAGTTGAAGCGGATTGATCGACACGGGCTTGGCCGGATTGATATGGCTTTCAGTAGCCGGGTCGGTCACATAATCGCGCGGTTTGCGATAGGTGATGAAAACCGCAACCAGCATCCCGGCAACAATCCCCATAACCGGCAAGAACATGGCCTTGGGAGCCATATCGGCTGTCATGGAAAGGTCGTAGGCCGCGCCAACGTCGTTGACATTTGCCATCAGGATTTCATTAAGGTAAATCGCGCCAAAACCGGTCGGCAGCAGCAGATAGGAAAAGCTGATCGAACAGGCAAGGATGCAGGCAATGGCACGGCGATCAATCCGCAGGCGGTTGAAGACAGCCAGAAGCGGCGGGATCATCACCGGGATAAAGGCGATGTGAACCGGCACCAGATTCTGCGAAATCAACGAGCAGAAAATGAAGATCGCAAACAGGAGCCACTTAAGGCCTTTTGAGGTGCTTTGCGCATCGCTTCCGACACGGGCGGCAATCTTTTGGGCAAACAGATCAAGAATGCCCGAGCGCGCAATCGCAACTGCAAAGGCACCGATCATCACATAGGTCATGCCGACCTGTGCGCCGACCAGAAGGTTGTCATTAAGCGCGCCGATGGCGGTGGTTGTGTCCATCCCGGCGTGCAGGGCGCCCAGCAAGGCCGCGGAAATCAACGCGATTGGCACCGGGACGCGCAAAAGACACAGTGCAATCATGACAACGATGGTCAGCAGAACAGCATTGATGTGGTAATCAATCAGTGCGGCGATGCCATAGATCGTGGCCATCACGGCGATGGCGGGTAGGACGCGGGTCAGTCGATAATATCCATTAAAATCAGATCCGGCAGGGGCGCTGCCGGTATCGGTTTGTGTGTTCACAGTCATGTCTCCCCGATTGACTGGTTGGTGGTGGCGCAAACACATGTCGCGCTTGGCAGGCAAAACCTGTCGGAAAATGGTTTAGACCAATCTGATGCCAAGGCAAAAAACTTAGCGGGAATGCCAGCTATGCGGTCAGAGGGCGATTTGAAAAAGGGTTATGAAAAAACCAAACCCGCCCGGATTGCTCCGAGGCGGGCTTGGCGCACGGGTCCGGTCTTAGCAAGCTAAAACCGATCGTACAGTCACGTTCGAGGAACC
>CAMPHD010000265.1 GCA_946885765.1 uncultured Thalassospira sp. | reverse complement strand
CCTGATCCCGGCCGGAAGCCCGCATACAGCCCTTGCAATCATTGCCTGTCTGATGATCTGCGGCGTTGGCTTTGGCCTGTTCCAGTCACCCAATAACCGCCTGATGATGACAAGCGCCCCACGGGACAGAAGCGGCGGTGCCGGCGGGATGCTCGCCACCGCCCGCCTGACCGGGCAATCGGTCGGGGCGGCACTGGCCGCAATCCTGATCGGCACGGGTGGCGCGTTTGATCTGACCGCGATCATGGGGGTTGCGGCGGGCTTTGCCCTGATCTCGGCCGCCATTTGCGAGGGCCGCAAATATGCGATCCGCACCGGCATCATCGCCCCGCATGGTGCGGATGCCGTCGCCAAGCAGTCATGACAAACCCCGCAACACCTTGCGAACGCGCGAGACAGAAACCTATCGATGAGTAAGCCAATGGACACGCCGACGGAAACGCCAATGGAAACGCCAGCAACCAATCCCGCAAATGCTCATGTTCCCGGCGAAACCCTTCACCGGCTTGTCCATGCTTTCAAGCGTGCCATGCGCGAAGGCTTGCAGGATGCCGATATGCCCTTGCCGATTTCGCAGATGCGCACCCTGAAATGGATCATCAAAAGCCCCGGCGTCACCGCACAGCAAATCGCCACCCGCACCGGGCAGGACAAGGGCCGCATCACGCGGCTTGTCAAGGAACTCGAAGAAAACGGATTGATCGAACGCCGCCCCCATCCCGAAGACGGGCGAAGCCAGACCCTGCATTTGACGCCAAAGGGCGATGCGCTGATGGAAGAATACCGTGCCGTAGAAGCCAAAATCCGCACGCGCATGGCCAATGGTTTAAGCCAGAAACAAATCACGGATTTCAACGAAATTGCCAGCCTGATGGCCGACAATCTGGAATCCTGAAAACAGATATTCCCTACAGGAGCTTGGAATGAACAAACCAGCACCCCGCGATCTGACCGTTATCCGCAAAACCAATGTCACGCCCAACATGCTGCGCGTGACGCTGGGCGGTGACGGCATCGCATCCTTCCCCGACGATCAGGAAAGTGCGTATGTCAAACTGATCTTCCCGATTGACGGCGATGAAAAGGACCGCGTTCTGCGCCGGACCTATACCGTGCGTCATGACCGCATTACGGATCAGGGCCGCGAAATTGATATCGATTTCGTCATGCATGGCGATGGCAGCCATGATAACGATCACGGCGGCCCGGCCTCGAACTGGGCGGTGAATTGCAAACCCGGCGATCAGATCACCATCGGCGGCCCCGGCCCGAAAAAGCTGGTTGATCCCACCGCCGACTGGTTCCTGATTGTCGGCGATATGACGGCCCTGCCCGCCATTTCGGTCAATCTGGAAACGCTGCCATCCGATGCACGCGGTTACGCCGTGATCGAAATCGCGTCGGAAGCCGACATGCAGGATTTGCAAAAGCCCGAAAACGTCACCATCGAATGGGTGATCAACCCGCATCCGGGCGAAAATGCCAATGCCCTGCCCGATGTGGTCAAAAAACTGCCCTGGACTGATGGCCGCCCGTCGGTCTGGGCCGCATGCGAATTTACCGCGATGAAAATGCTGCGCGATCATTTCCGCAATGATCGCGGCTTGGGCAAGGATGATCTTTATATCTCAAGCTACTGGAAACTTGGCCTGAACGAAGACAACCACAAGGTCATCAAGGCCGAGGACGCCCAGGCCGCCTGATCGTGGCCCGGACATAACCGTATAAAACAAAACGGCTGCGATTGATTTCGCAGCCGTTTTGTTTGCAAGCGATCACGCCGCCAGCGCCGTCACGCTATACCATGTCAGGCCCGCAATCCCGGTTGCCGCCACCCCGCCAACCAGTATCCCGGCGGCAATCGCCATCCCGTCTGACAGCACAAGCCCAAGCCCGACAACGACAAGGCACAGGGCCGGGATGCTATTCGCACCGGGAACCGGGATCGGAATGGCAATGATGAAGGCAATGACCAGACAGATCAGCCCGATGACCGGCATGCGCTGTGCTGGGACAAAGAACTGCCAGCGATCCGACATCCGGTTTTCAAGCCAGATCAGCCGTGGCCGCATATGCCGGTAAAGCCCGCCGAGGCGACGGCGGCCAATCTTGCGGCGGCGCATCCAGTCGGGCAGATAAAGTTTCTTGCGCCCGATCGACAGGTGCAGGGCCAGAAACGCCAGCCGAATGGTCAGGATCGCAATTGGCCCCGGTACCGGCACACAGGCAATCAGCGCAAACAGGACAATCAACGCCCCCTGACTTTTGTCCCCCATCGCATCAAACAGCGCGCCCAGGCTGATGTCATTTGCTTCGCCCTGCGCGGGCACCACACCGGCACCATCGTTTAACATTGCATCAAAGATCGATGAAAGCCTTGCCCCGTTTTCGGGAAGCGGATCATGGGTTTGTGTCATGACATTCCGTAATCGATTGAAATCGACATCTCATATGTCCAACGATTGTGATCAATCCGTGGCGATATGATGAAAACAAACAAAAACGCCCCGGCCATGGGCACGGGGCGTTTTGATTGGCGCATCGCAAGCCTTACGGGGCCGGCGGCAGGTCCTCTTCAAGAATCACGATATTCAGCGAATAGCTGACTTCACCTTCGTCCTCGTCACGATGCACAACACCGACAAACTCGTCGCCAACGCGCATTTCAATCGGGTGGCCTTTGCGCTTGGGCGCATCAACGGCGATCCGGTTATTGTCAAATGTACGGCGCAGGTAATCGGTAACGCGGGCGATTTCGGTCGGTGTCATGTAACTGGTCCCTTGCTTCTGTCAGGTCGGTTCTGGTCTTTTGACCGCGTTCGGGGCAAACGGCGCAGCAATCGCGCCAGCACGTCCCCCAACGGGTCTTGCGAAATAAATGACGGGCATTGTCCTTTCACAAACTGTGCCATGAAATCAACCCTGCTTGCGCAAAAAAGGGCCGTTTGATCCAAGTTTTTTGCCTTAACGCGTTTGGGTGACCCCGCCTGTCCCTTTCCAGAACATGGGAAGGCTGTGCTGGAATGTCTAACGCGTGACAATCGGATTTGTGCCCGATAAGCGGTTGCAATGCGTTGCGCCAAAGGATAATCGGGTAATATGAGCAAGCAAACAGCATGTCCGGTTTTATACAGTTTCCGTCGCTGCCCCTATGCGATGCGCGCCCGCATGGCCCTGCTGGCAAGCGGGATGGATGTCGAACTGCGCGAAGTTGTCCTGCGCGACAAACCCCAATCCATGATCGATGCATCCCCCAAGGCCACCGTGCCCGTGCTGATCCTGCCCGATGGCAGCGTGATCGACGAAAGCCTTGAAATCATGGTCTGGGCGCTGGCGGAAAATGACCCGGAAAAATGGCTCGAACCCGAAAGCGGCACGCTTGAAGACATGCTGGCGCTGATTTCGCAAAATGACGGGCCGTTCAAACATCATCTGGACCGCTATAAATATTTCAACCGATACGAGGATGCCGACCCGGTCGAACATCGCCGCGATGCGGAAAAAATCCTTAACCGGCTTGATGGCCGTCTGGCGGTTGGCAAATATCTGTTTGGCACCCGCCCGGCCTTGGCCGATTTTGCGATTGCGCCCTTCGTCCGACAGTTCGCCAATACCGACAGGGATGCGTTTGACGCAGCACCCTTTGTCCATCTGCAACGCTGGCTTGATGATTTCCTGAATTCCCGCTGGTTTGAAACCGCGATGGTCAGATATGACCAGTGGCACGAAGGCGACGAACCGGTGATCTTTAGGGCCAGGGCCCTGGCCGCCTGAACAATCACAACGTGCAAACTTGCCGGAATACGGGGAAAAATCCGCAGGATTATACTTCTGTTACCATTCACGGGCTGGTCATGGGGGGCGGCTTGTGATAGCAAGCGGGAAATCATCCCATAACGCTTCAGGACCGAGATTGATGGCCGATTATGATGTCAAGCCGCTGATAACGGCGGACGAAATTGCCACACAGATCGATGCGCTTGCCGCCAGGATCAATGAAAACTTCAAGGATACCGAAAAACTGATCGTTGTCGGTCTGCTGCGCGGATCGTTTGTTTTCATTGCCGATCTGGCCCGCAAACTGACCGTTCCGGTCGAAGTCGATTTCATGGTCGCCTCAAGCTACGGCGATTCCACCGAAAGCTCGCGCAATGTCCGCATCGTCAAGGATCTTGATGGTCAGATCCGCGGCAAGGACGTGCTGCTGGTCGAAGACATCATCGATACCGGCTATACGCTTTCGGAAGTTGTCCGTTTGCTTAAAACCCGCGATCCGAACCGGCTTGAAATCTGCACGCTACTGAACAAGCCGTCACGCCGCGAAGTCGAAATTCCGATCCATTATTGTGGCTTTGACATTCCCGATGAATTCGTCGTCGGCTATGGCATTGATTACGCACAGGCCAACCGCAACCTGCCCTTTATCGGCACGGTGCGTTTCCACGGCGAATAAGGCTTCGGCAATCTGAAATGAAAAATGGCGGGAACCATTGGTTATCCCGCCATTTTAGTATCCGGTGCTGATGCCGGTGCTGATGCAGGTGCTGGACGATCCGCATCGTCATTACCCGCCGTATTGGGAAAATCAAACGCGCCAAGATCGGATAAATCCCGCGCCAGCTTGTCAAGCCCGGCCTGCATGCGTTTCGGGTCGCCCTGCCCGGTGGCATAACCGGCCGATGCCGCATGGATCAGCATATCAAACAGCATCGCATCTTCGCTGCGCGCTGGTGCTTTTGCCGCCCCGGCAGCCTTTGCCACCGCATCGCTCGGATCACGCTGCATCATGACCGCAAGTGCGACAAGGCCAAGGGCAATCAAACCCGCACCAATGCCGGTTGCAGCCGCAATGGCACCGAATTTCGCGGCCAGCCCGACATAGGCCGCCGCCAGCAAAAATCCGATACCGGTCAGAACGATCAGGCTGATCGCGGCAAAAGCCGCAAGCTTGATTGCCGCGGCTCTTGCCATCTCACCGATTGCGTCGGTCAGTTGGTCGATCATTTCTGCAACAGACGACCGACCAGCATGCCGACACCAAATGTCAGGGCAACCGTGGTCAGCGGGCGTTCACGCACCTGATCCACAGCGACTTCACGCGCATGATCAAACTGGTCACGTGCCTGACCCGACACTTCGCGAACGCGCTCCGCAGCAGCCTGTGCCTTCGTCCTTGCGGTATCGTTGCCTATGGCTTTAAGCGTCTTGGTCACCTCGGCAAGATCCTTGCGAAGGGCATCGACATCAGCCTGCAG
>CAMPHD010000264.1 GCA_946885765.1 uncultured Thalassospira sp. | reverse complement strand
CGATAATGTTTTCAAGTTCGCGCGCATTGCCCGGCCAGTCATATTTCATCAGGCTTCGGACCTGCCCGTTGGTCAGGGTCAGTTGCGGAATGTTCAGCCGCTGGCAGATATTGCGCAGGAAATGTGTCGCCAGGGGCGGGATATCGTCGGGCCGTTCGCGCAGTGGGCGGCATTCGATGGGGAATACATTGAGGCGGAAATACAGGTCTTCGCGGAAGCGGCCCAGCCGGACTTCTTCCTTGAGATCGCGGTTGGTTGCGGCAAGGAGCCTTACATTGACCTCTCGCGTGCGTTCCTCGCCGATGCGTTCGAACTTCTGATCCTGCAAAACGCGCAAAAGCTTGCCCTGAAGCTCCAGCGGGATTTCCCCGACTTCGTCCAGAAACAGGGTTCCGCCATCGGCCAGTTCGAACCGGCCAACGCGATCCCGCACAGCGCCGGTAAAGGCACCGCGGACATGGCCGAAAAACTCGCTTTCGAACAGTTCATGGGGGATGGCCGCACAGTTTACGCGCACCAGAACGCGGTCGCGCCGGTGACTTGCCTGATGGATGGCGCGCGCGATCAGTTCCTTGCCTGTCCCCGATTCCCCGGTGATCAGGACGTTGGCATCGGTCGGGGCGACCAGATCAATCTGTTTGAGCGCACTATTGATCGCCTCGGACTGGCCGATGATTTCATGGTGGTTGTTGGTCGAGAGGATTTCTTCCTGAAGATAGGCGTTTTCAAGTTCCAGCCGTTCGCGCAGGCGGTCGACTTCGGCAAGCGCCGCATGCAGCTTTTCCTCGGCAATCTTGCGTTCGGTGATATCGCGAAACACGATCACAGCACCAATCACCAGCCCATGATCGCGGATTGGGGTGGAGGTATATTCAACCCGGATCGGTTTGCCGTCGCTGCGCCAGAAAACCTCGTCATCAACGCGCCGGACGATGCCTTCGCGAAACGCATTGTAAATCGGGCAATGTTCGGCGTGATAGGGATCGCCATTCACGTGCGAATGGTGGATGATCGAATGGATTTCCCTGCCCACCAGTTCCTCGGCGGTCCAGCCCAGCATTCGTTCGGCAGCCGGATTGACAAAGGTGGTGATGCCGTCGCTGTTGACCCCGTAAATGCCTTCGCCCGCGGCACCCAGAATCAACTGGTTTTCGCGTTCGATTTCACGGAAAAAACGTTCGGCGCGCCGCCATTCGGCAATGCCTTCGCGCAGGTAATTATCGGCCTCGGCATCGACGTCGCGGCGGTGGCGGGCATCAAGATCGCACAGGATGATGATCAGGTAATCCTCGCCCTCCCAGTGCAGGGCGCGGGCTTCGTGTTCAAGCCGGATTTCGGTGCCGTCCGCATGCATCAGGTTAAGGCCCCGCGTCCAGGCAAAGCCGTGATAAAGGGCGGCCTGACTGAACACCACAAGGCTTGGCACCTGTCCCTTGTGCAGGCTGCTCATGGCGGTGGATTTCAGATCGGAAATGCTGCGGCCCAGCAAATGCGCCGCCGCCTGATTGGCGAACATGATGCGATCGCTTTGCGGATGCACCAGCAAAGTCGGATGAATATGCGATGCAAGTGCCTGTTGATACAGGGCATCCGAAACCGTTGGGGATGGCGGATTTGCAATCTGATCCATCATGATCGGCCTACGATATTTCGTAAATATGGTTACGAAATATCGTAAATTACGAAATTTCGTATGACCCGAGATTGCGCCTGTTTCGGGCCAAAGTCCAGTCTTTCCCTAGAGTTTTTCGCGCCGCACAAATCTGGCACGCCGGTTGCTGTTATCACCCCGAATATCGGTGTCGCCTGACGGGCGGCGTAAACAAAACAGGGGGTGACCACATGTCTATCAAAAGTCTGGGCGATCCATTCAGTGGCGAAAGCGATCTGCGGCATAGCAAATCGTGCGGCTGCGAGGCTTGCGCAACCGGCAAACATCACCATGCCGGTCATGACCATCACGAAGACACATACGACCTAGCATCGATGCCCGCCCATAGCGATATGGCTGTGGATGGCGCGGCGTCATCGTCTGGCAAGCTTGCCAGCAGCGAGGAAATGCTGGATCGTGCGATTGAAAGTGCGGTGGTCCGCTCTGTCTTCGGGCATAACGAGATTTCGCGTCGTTCCTTTGCCAAAATGGTTGGCAGCGGCACGATGATGGCGGCACTGGCATCGGTCCTGCCGCTTGATAAGGTCAAGGCGGCGATCCTTGATGATCTGGGCGCGCCGGAAAAGTCGAAGCTTAATATCGGTTTTGTTCCGATCACCTGTGCCACACCGATCATCATGGCCCAGCCGATGGGCTTTTATGAGAAATACGGTCTTGATGTTGATGTGATCAAAACCGCGGGCTGGGCGGTCGCACGTGACAAGTCATTGAACAATGAATATGACGCGTCGCACATGCTGACCCCGATGCCGCTTGCCATCACCATGGGGGCCGGTTCGACCGCGACCCCGTTCCTGATGCCGGCAGTTGAAAACATCAACGGGCAGGCGATTGTCCTTCATAACGACCACCTTGATAAACGCGATCCCAAACAGTGGAAGGGCTTCAAGTTCGGTGTGCCGTTCGAATATTCGATGCACAACTTCCTGCTGCGTTATTACGTCGCCGAACATGGCCTTGACCCGGATAAGGACATCCAGATCCGTGTCGTTCCGCCGCCCGAAATGGTCGCGAACCTGCGTGCCGGTAACCTTGATGGCTATCTGTCACCTGATCCTTTCAACCAGCGTGCCGTCTGGGAAAAAATCGGCTTCATCCACACCCTGACCAAGGATATCTGGGAAGGTCACCCGTGCTGTGCATTTGCCTGTTCCAAGGCATTTGCCGATGAAATGCCCAATACCTATGGCGCACTTCTGAAATCGATTGTCGATGCGACGCAATACGCATCCAAGCCGGAAAACCGCAAGGAAATTTCGGCCGCGATTGCGCCAACCAACTATCTGAACCAGCCGGTGCCGGTCATCGAGCAGGTCCTGACCGGGCGGTATGCCGATGGTCTGGGCGAGGTCAAAAACGTGCCGGATCGCATCGATTTCGATCCGTTCCCGTGGCATTCGATGGGTGTGTGGATTCTGACGCAGATGAAGCGCTGGGGCTATATCGACGGCGATGTCGATTACAAGAAAATCGCCGAAGAGGTCTATGTCGCGACCGATTGCGCCAAGATCATGAAAGACCTTGGCTACGAAGCGCCAAGCAGCACCTATCAGAAATACACGATCATGGGCAAAGAGTTCGATCCCGATCAGCCCGAGGCCTATGTCAACAGCTTCCCGATTGGCAAAGGGGTAAGCTGATATGATCGCATCCCTGAATGCCAGGGCGCTGCTGTTGTCTGCTGTTTTGCTGGCGGTTCTTCTTGGAATATGGGAGGCCGCCAGCCCCCAGCAGAAACTGGGCAGTGAACTGACGGAATATGAAATCCTGATGGGCGGGGCAGAGCCAAAGGCCGCTGTGCCGCCGCCATCGGCGGTGTTCGTCAAGGCGTGGGAAGAACTTTCCAACCCTTTCTATGATGCCGGTCCCAACGACAAGGGGATTGGCATTCAGATCGGTTATTCGCTTTATCGCGTGCTGTCGGGATATTTTCTGGCCGCTGCAATTGCCATTCCCGCCGGGTTTCTGATTGGCATGTCACCATTGATGTATCGGGCACTTGATCCGTTCATCCAGATACTCCGCCCGATTTCGCCGCTGGCGTGGATGCCGCTTGCACTGTTTGTCATTCAGGACAGTCAGGCATCGGCGATTTTCGTGATCTTTATCTGTTCGATCTGGCCGATGCTGATCAATACGGCCTTTGGGGTTGCCGGTGTGCGCAAGGACTGGGTCAATGTCGCGCGTACCCATGAACTGGGCACGCTTAAAACCGCGTGGATCGTCATCCTTCCGGCGGCGGCACCCACCATCCTGACGGGGATGCGGATTTCCATCGGGATTGCGTGGCTGGTGATTGTGGCCGCCGAGATGCTCGTGGGCGGTACCGGCATTGGCTATTACGTCTGGAACGAATGGAACAATCTGGATCTGACCAGTGTGATCTTTTCGATCCTGATGATCGGCCTTGTCGGCATGCTTCTTGATACGGCGTTCGCCTATTGCGCCCGCCTTGTGCAGTACCAGGAATAAGGAAAAGCACCATGCCAACACCCTTCCTGAGCGTACAGGGACTAAGCAAACGGTTTCCCGGCCCCAAGGGATCCGATCCGTTGACCGTATTTGAAAATGTCAATCTTGGCATCGAAAAGGGCGAATTTGTCTGCATCATCGGTCATTCGGGCTGCGGCAAATCGACGATCCTCAATATCCTTGCCGGGCTGGACGAGCCGACCGATGGGGCGGTGATCATGAATGGCAAGGAAGTATCGGGGCCAAGTCTTGATCGCGGTATCGTGTTTCAGAACTATTCCCTGTTGCCGTGGTTGTCCGCGCTTAAAAACGTGACCTTTGCCGTGCAGGCGCGTCATCGCAACTGGACCAAGAAACAGGTCCATGATCATTCGGTCAAATATCTGGAAATGGTCGGACTTACCGGCGGGGCGGAGCTTCGCAAGCCATCGCAATTATCAGGTGGCATGCGTCAGCGCGTTTCGATTGCGCGTGCCTTTGCCATTCAGCCGGAACTTTTGTTGCTGGATGAGCCGTTTGGGGCATTGGATGCCCTGACACGGGGCAGCATTCAGGATGAGTTGATCCGCATCTGGGCCGGGTCGGATCAGACCGTCTTCATGATCACCCATGATGTCGACGAGGCGATCCTTCTTGCCGACCGCATCCTTCTGATGACCAACGGTCCGTATGCGCGGGTGGCGGAATCGGTGCAGGTCGATATCGAACGCCCGCGTGTTCGCGCCGATATCATCCATCATCCCGACTATTACGATATTCGCAACCATCTGGTCGAATTCCTTGCCAAGCGGTCCCGCGAACTGGCCGGGAAACGCGACGAGGATGGCGTTTCCGAACCGAACGTCATCCGTTTTGGCCTGAACGGGCCGGTTGCCAATAAATCCAACAAAGGTGCCGGGGAAACACCTGCGCGTGCGCGGGTGGTGAATGGTGCCGACTAATCCGTAACGACACAGACAGTGAAGTGGAGAAAAGCTGTGAAAAAAGCAGATGTGAAAGAACTGATCATTACGTCCAAAAAGGCCAAGGGCCTTGGCTGGGAAGAAATCGCCAGCAAGATCGGCATGTCCCCGGTCTGGACCACGTCGGTCTGCCTTGGCATGAATTCCGCGCCGAAG
>CAMPHD010000263.1 GCA_946885765.1 uncultured Thalassospira sp. | reverse complement strand
GTTCTCTTGTCCATGTCGATAATCTGGCGGATGCGTGCGCGACGGCGGTGGCACATCCTGGGGCGGCAAATCAGACCTTCCTTGTTTCGGACGGGGTTGACCATTCGATTGGCCAGATGATCCGCCTGCTGGCAGAGGGAATGGGCAAAAAACCGATCATGCTGCCGGTACCCGAACGGGTTCTGGCCCTGTTGGGACGTATAACCGGCAAAAGTGCGCAGGTTTCGCGCCTTATGGGATCGTTGCAAATTGACAGTCGCGCCATTCGGAGAATGCTGGATTGGCAACCACCTGTGGATGCGTATGACGGATTGCGCCGTACTGGCGCGTGGTTTGGCAAACAGGAAAGCTAGATCTTCATAAGGGGGGGAGCCTTATGTGCGGATTGGCGGGGGCGACGGGGAGTGCTGAGCGTCAGCACGTTCTGGCAGCACTGCATGCACTTGCCCATCGGGGGCCGGATGGTGAAGGGTGCTGGTCTGATCCTGCGGGTGCGGTAACGCTTGGCGTGCGGCGATTGATCACGACCGATCCGGGGGCGGCGGCAAACCAGCCCCTGATTTCACCCGATGGCCGGTTTGTCTTGGCGTTTAATGGTTATATCGCGGGGCATCGGCGGCGCATTGTGGCCTTGCGCCAAGACGGTTTTACTGTTGAAAGCGACAGTGACGCGGCGCTGTTTCTGACGGTTCTTGGTAATGCCCTGCGTGATGGTGGTGATCCTGCCAAAGCACTTGCCGATCTTTCCGGGCAGTATGCTTTTGCGCTTTGGGATTGCGTCCTGCGGCAGCTTTGGCTTGGGCGTGATCCGGTCGGGATAAAGCCGCTATATTTTGCGAAATGTCGCGGAAATAACCTTGCCTTTGCATCCGAGATTGCCGCCCTGCGTTGCATCGTACCGGCCATACCGGACCGGGATGTTTTTCCAAATTATCTTGCCCATCTGTTTGTGCCTGCACCGGCGACGGGCTTTGTCGATATCCGGCAGTTAAGGCCGGGGGAGCTGATCTGCTGGCAGGATGGCAAGATTGACAGCCGGATGATCCGGCCAGCCGTTTGCCACCGAGCTGCTGGTGACAACACAGTTGCCGACTTGCGCCGGGCCATTCGCCAGTCGGTGGCGGATGCGATGGATGCGGATCGTGAAGTCGGGACGCTTTTGTCCGGTGGGGTGGATAGCGGGGTCATTGCCGCCATGGCGTGTGATGTCGCGCGCGAACGCGGGCAAAAGCCGCCGCCGGGATTTGTCATGCAATTTGGCAACGCCGAGATGGATGAAACACCGCGGGCACGGCAGTTGGCAAAGCATCTGGGGATGGAGCTGCATATTGTTGCGGCGCCTGACGGACCTGCGGAAATTCTGGCGCATTTGAAGGATGGTCTGAGGGGATTTGGGTCGCCTTTTGGCAATCCGTCGATTGTTTTGATGCAGGCGCTTGGTGCGGCTGTGTCAAAGCATGTGCCGATCTGTCTGGCCGGGGATGGCGGGGACGAACTGTTTGGCGGTTATCCGCGGTATCGGGCGGCGGGAATGTTGCGATACTGGCATCATGTACCGGGCGTTATCCGTCGTCTGATCGCGGGGCGTATTGCCGATGTCTTGCCCCGCGGAACGGCCAGATTTGTTCGCGGCGGACAGGGGCGCGCGGCGGAGGCGTTCGATCATTGGAATGACCGTTGTGCATTGGTCGAACTTGGTGCGCGGTTATCGGTGCCCGACGACTTGCCTCGTCATGATTTGTGCGAACAAATGATGACCTTTGACTGGCTGGTGACTTTGCCGGGCAATCAGCTTGCCATGTCGGATAGATGCGGTATGGCGTATGGACTTGAATATCGGGTGCCGTTGCTTGGTCATGAGGTGATGGCAATTGCCAAAAACGTTTCGCCACGGGCGCATCTGCAGGGCGGAGCCAAGTCGCTGTTGCGTGCAGCCATCGCACCGATGATGCCCGACGGCTACCTGTCCGCGCCCAAGATCGGGTTTAATCCACCCGTTGCGGAATGGCTTGTGAAAACCGGCAGGTTGCTGTGGGGGAGTGACGGACGAATTATTGCCGAGCTGTTTGGTGATTTGCCGTTGACGGTTGCGCAACGGCATCACTACTGGCATCGGGCGACGCGGGGCAGGGAGCCCGATGAGGCGCGAAGTCTTTGGGCGTTGCTGGTCTGGCGGGTATGGCAGATACACCAGTTGTGCGAAGAGCAAACGCCAAACAGAGATGCCGCAGTCAATCACAGGAAGGCACCTTCGGTTTGTGGTACGAGCACCCGGTCAGGCGTTGGGACTGCCCCAGCCGCGTGAACGGCGATAAAGATTAAGCGCGGTCAGGGCCGTCGGGGCCAGTTGCACGACCTGTCGTGACAGGGCGAGAATGCGGCCTTCGTCGATATCGTCGTCTTCAAAGAAATTCTGGGTCGTTTCACACAGTTCGGAAAGCTGGCGCAGGCCAAAGGTGCCCGATGTGCTTTTAAGGACATGAACCTCGTTGCGCACGATGGCGAGATCATTTCTGGAAAGCGCGTTATCGATCTTGACCAGTCGGGTTTGGGTTTCATTGATGAACAGGTCAATGCCACAAGACGCCCCTTCGTCTCCGGCATCGGAATAAAGCTGTTCCAGAGTGCGGATATCAAGAACCGGGCTTGCGGGTGGATCAAGCCGTTCCGGGCGACTGAGGCGCGCGCCCTTGGAACGCAGCACGGGCGGCGGTGACAGTCGTGCGGTTGGCGTCGCACCGTCCGGGGATCGGCTGATGAGGTTGCGAATGGTATCAAGCAGCTTGGTCCGCTGGATCGGTTTGTTGATGAATTCGTCCACGCCGGACTGACGCGCAATCACGTTCCAGTCCCGCGACTGATGGGCGGAAAGGGCGATGATCGGGGTCTGGGCAACCGGGCCCTGCATGTGACGGATGCGGCGCGTTGTATGCAGGCCATCCATATCGGGCATTTCGACATCCATCAGGATCAGATCAGCAGCCACCCCGCGACGCAGCATGTTCAGAACCGTCTGGCCGTTGGTGGCCTCGACAATGCCGTATCCTTCGGCTTGCAGGATGCGCCGTGCGACCATCCGGTTGCTTTCGCTGTCATCGGCGATGATGACCGTGCCGATTTTGGAATCATTGGCCGATGCAGGAAGCTCAATCGGGTGGGTAAGCTTTGCCTGCGGTTTGACGAAGCAGACGGAAATCATTCCGCCATCGGCAAGCTCGGTTTCGGAAAAAAGCAGGTCTTCTTCGGCAACGCCGGTAATCAGCTGCTCCCATGCCGGGTTCGCAAAAATGATCCGTTCATTGCTGTCAAAAAGGGCGATGCCCGCAGTTGTCTGCGCCAGTGCATCAATCAACTGATTATTCATTGGCCACCTTATCGATTCGGTGCCCAGTCCCGTATCGCGGGTATAGTTTTATGTCATTATATGAAACGGGAACGTTTCATCCGCGAAGCCGGTATTGTTACAGTTTTTTCTTATAAGTCCATGGTTTTTACCAATTGCAGCCGAAAATTCCGCAATGCGAATGAAACATTCATCGAAACAAGTGTTTCATTGATTCAATAAAATGAAACATTTGTTGTAAATCCCTTGCGGCTGTGGCGTAGTTTTTCGATCAATTGACCACAGGAACGCAGGAAAATGGGTGTTTACACCGATTTGCGCGAAAAGCTGATTTCGGACTATGCCACGCTGAGCCCGCAGATGCAGAAGGCGGCGCGCCATATCCTTGATCATCCCAATGACGTTGCCCTGCGGTCGATGCGCGCCCTTGCACGCGCGGCCAATGTCCCGCCCAGCACGGTAACGCGCCTGATGGCGGCCATCGGGGTCGATACCTGGCAACAGTTCCGCGACAGTTATCAGAACCGGTTGCTTGACCTTCCGGCAAGTTATGCGCACCGGGCGCGCGCGTTGCAAAACAGCGAAGCCGATATCCATCGTGATACGCATTTGCTGGAAGGCATGGCACAGGCCGAGATCGGTAATATCGGCCAGGCATTCGGGCCGGAAATGTGCGAATGCATGAAGGATGCTTGCGAACATATTGCGCGTGCCCGTCAGGTATTTGTCGTCGGACGTGGTGCGGCCTATCCGGCGGCGTATCAGTTTGCCTATGCCTATCGGCTGTTTAACGACAATGTCGTTCTGGTGGACGGGCGTTCGGGGGCATTTGGCGATCAGTTGCGCGGCATTGGCCGGCGCGACATCCTGATTGCGGTGGGTGCGCGGCCCTATATCCGCGATACGGTGCGTGCGGTCGAGTTTGCGCGTAATCAGCATTGTCCGGTGATTGCCGTCTGTGATTCAGATGTTGCGCCGATTGCAATGGATGCGGTGACCAAGCTGGTCGTGTCCGACAGATCCCCGTCCTTTTTCCAAAGTTTTACCGCCAGTGTTTCGGTCATGCAGGCGCTTGTCGCCCTTCTGGTCGCGCGCGGCGGGCAAAAGGCACTGCAACGGATTGCCGCAGCAGAAGAACAACTTGCGGCTTTTGATACCTATTATGACGAAGCCGATCCCACTCGGAATTCCAGACCATGACACAGGCCCATAGTAACCCCGAAACCTATGTCCTCCATCGCAGCAGTGTCGCAACGCCACCGCGTGCGGTTCGAGGCGACGGCATTTATATCTTTGATCAGAATGGCAAAAGTTATCTTGATGCCTGCGGTGGTGCGGCGGTTTCATGCCTTGGTCATTCCGACCCGGCGGTGCGTGCGGCCATGCATGCCCAGATTGATCAGATCGCCTATGCGCATTCCGGCTTTTTCTCGTCCGATGCGATGGAAGAACTGGCCGAAGACCTTGTCACCCATGCCCCCGAACGCATGGCCAAGGCGTATTTCGTTTCAGGCGGGTCCGAGGCGACCGAGGCCGCCCTTAAAATGGCGCGGCAGTATTTTCTGGAAATCGGGCAGCCTGACCGGAAATACGTGATTGCACGCCGCCAGTCCTATCACGGCAATACGCTGGGTGCGCTTTCAGTTGGCGGCAATATGTGGCGTCGCAAACAGTTCGAGCCACTGCTGATCACGGCAAGCCATATTGCGCCCTGTTATCAGTATCGTGATCAATTGCCGGGCGAAAGTGACGAGGCATATGGTTTGCGGGTCGCCAACGAACTTGAAACCGCGATCCTTGAACTGGGAACAGGCAGCGTTGCTGCCTTCGTTGCCGAACCTGTGGTTGGCGCGACATCGGGTGCGGTTGCACCAGTGCCGGGATATTTCAAACGCATCCGCGAGATTTGCGACCAGTATGGTGT
>CAMPHD010000262.1 GCA_946885765.1 uncultured Thalassospira sp. | reverse complement strand
TTTGGTGCCTCGGCAGTGATGCCGAAATGCTCGTAAAGGACTTCGGCCGGTGCCGAGGCACCAAAGCCGTGCATGCCAATGACTTTGCCGTTGTCGCCAACGTATTTTTCCCAGCCGAACACCGAAAGGGCTTCGATGGCAATGCGCGGTTTGTCGCCAAGGACTTCCTTGCGATAAGCCGGTGACTGCGCGTCGAACAGTTCCCAGCTTGGCAGGGAGACGACGGCAGCATTGATGCCGTCGGCTTTGAGTTTGGCCTGTGCGTTTACGGCAATTTCGACTTCGGAGCCGGTCGCGATCAGGGTGACCTGACGATCGCCGTCGCAATCCGAAATCACGTAACCGCCGCGCGCGACAAGGTTGTCTTCGCGGTATTCGGTGCGCAAGGTCGGCAGGTTCTGACGGGTCAGCGCCATGACGGTCGGGCCGGTTTCATTGGTGATCGCCATTGCCCATGCTTCGGCGGTTTCAACTGCATCGGCCGGACGGATGACGGTCACGTTCGGCATCGCGCGCAGTGATGCAACATGTTCAACCGGCTGATGGGTCGGGCCGTCTTCGCCAAGACCGATGGAATCGTGGGTCATGACATAGACAACGCGCTGGTTCATCAGGGCCGACAGACGGATTGCCGGGCGGCAATAGTCGGTGAAGACCAGGAAGGTACCGCCATAAGGCAGAACGCCGCCATGAAGTGCCAGACCATTCATGGCCGCAGCCATACCGTGTTCGCGGATACCGTAATAGATATAGCCGCCATGATAATCGCCAGCAGCGGTGATCGGGGCCTGAACGCCGGTTTTGGTGTTGTTCGAACCGGTCAGGTCGGCAGAACCGCCGATCATTTCCGGAATGGCTTTGGTCAGGACTTCAAGAACGTTCTGGGATGATTTGCGGGTTGCGACTTTGGGCAGTTCAGCGGTGATCTGCTTTTTGTAGCCGTTGAACGCATCAATCCAGTTTTCCGGCAGTTTGCCTTCAACGCGACGTTCGAATTCGTCCTTGAGGGTGGCTTCGAGATTTTCGAAACGCGAACCCCATGCATCGAAATCGGCTTTGCCGCGCGCACCGGCATTGCGCCATGCGTCGAGAATGTCAGCCGGAATATCGAACGGCTCGGCCGTCCAGCCGAGTTTTTCACGGGCACCGGCGAGTTCGGTCGCGCCAAGTGGCGAACCATGCGTTGCCGAGGTGCCACCCTTGGTCGGCGCGCCAAAACCGATTTCGGTTTTACACGCGATCATCGAGGGCGTGTTGGTGGTTTTTGCCTTGGCAATGGCGGCTTCGATGGCGACCGGATCGTGGCCGTCAATCTGCTGTACATCCCAGCCAGCGGCTTCGAAACGTTTTTTGTGATCTTCGGACGTCGAAAGCGAGGTCGGGCCGTCAATCGAAATGCCGTTATCGTCAAACAGGACGATCAGTTTCGACAGTTTCATGTGACCGGCCATCGAAATGGCTTCCTGCGAGATGCCTTCCATCAGGCAGCCGTCGCCGGCAATCACATAGGTGAAGTGATCGACAACGTCATTGCCAAAGCGCGCATTCATGATGCGTTCGCCAAGCGCAAAACCGACCGAGGTCGCGATACCCTGACCCAGCGGGCCGGTCGTGGTTTCGATACCGGCACCATGGCCGTATTCCGGATGACCTGCGGTGCGGAAGCCCATCTGACGGAAATTCTTGATCTGATCCAGATCGAAATCTTCGTACCCCGTAAGGTGCAGAAGCGAATAAAGCAGCATCGAACCGTGACCTGCGGACAGGATGAAACGGTCGCGGTCGGGCCAGTTCGGGTGCTTTGGATCAAATTTCAGGAATTTGGTGTAAAGAACAGTCGCAACGTCTGCCATGCCCATCGGCATGCCGGGATGTCCGGAATTGGCTTTTTCTACGGCGTCGGCCGAAAGAAAGCGGATGGCATTGGCCATGCGGTTGTGTTCTGATTGCGTCGTCATTGGATGCGGTTCCTGGGGGTTTCGCGGTCGGGCGATGAAAACACTTTTAATACATGTATTCCACAAATACGGAATTCGCGCGGAACATGCCCGCACGTGGGGCATCCGTCAACCGCTTCTGTCGAAAAACTGCGCGCATTGTCCTGATTGCGGTTAACAGAATCAACAAACATGTTACGGGGCCACGCTGCTTGTTGACGCATCCCGATCCCGCCCCCTATGTTGCCAGTCGGTCCTGTGCTCTTTGTGTCTTGCCGGTTCATCGGACAGGACAGATATTGTGCAGCATGTCATGGCGGGCTTTTCCATACGTTTTTCGGGCATTGTTCCATGGGGGGCCATGGGGCTTGTGCTTGGTGCCACGGGTTTGTTCGGGAATAAATCAGCCTTTTTCATGACAAAGTCGGTTGGCAGGGTGGCCGATCTTGCGATCAGGGACGGGTTTTGCCCGTGCCGACCGGGTAGTTTAACAAAGCTGGATATTGAATATGTCGCGTTTGCTAGAAGCGAGTAACCGACTAAAAGCGGCCATCGACAGTCTTGATGCCGCCACGGAGTCGCGTATGGCCCAGGAAAGCGGAAACCAGTCTGCTGCGACTGGTGAAGTTGAAACCCTGAAAAGCCAGTTGGCCGCCTTGCGTCAGGATTATGACAAGCTCGCAACAGCAACCCAGACCGTATCGGCCCGTCTTGACGGGGCGGTGGGACAGTTGCGTCTGGTCCTTGATGATGATCGCGAACAGAAGCAGGCATAGATTTCATGGCACAGGTTTCAGTACGAATTAACGGGCGCAGCTATGACGTTGCCTGCGACGATGGTCAGGAAGAGCGCCTGATCAGCCTTTCGCAATATGTTGACGACCGCGTGCGTGAAATCGCCGGGGCCGTCGGGCAGATTGGTGAACAGCGTCTTTTGGTCATGACCAGTCTTTTGATTGCTGACGAACTGGGCGATCTGCATGAAAAAATGCGCAACGGGAAGGCCACGGTGGCACCCGTACCAGAGCCCGGCAGCATCACGGCGGCCGAAGGCGACGCGCTTGCGGAAAACATGGAAAGCATGGCTGTTCGTATCGAAGCTATTGCGCAAAAGCTTTCGCAGGACTAAGTTCCGGACGCTGGCTGTTTTCGATGCGTCGTTCGCGGCGATCGGGCGCAGCAGCAATTCGGGGGCTGCCCTGTTCGTCAGGTTCGCTAATTCCCGGGGCCGATGCTCATTTCTCTAGGGAGCTGTCCCTGGCGAGGCCGTGGTCTCGTTATACGGCGCCCACCTGCACACGCAGGTCACGAGGAATTACCACATGGCCAACGGCAGCGGTGGCTCCCACTTAATTTATTGAACATATCCCTTCGACATTGCGTAATGCATCATGCGGTGCGTCTTTAAGGGGCATCACTCATAGTCATGTCCGCATTTCGGGCATGAGACGGAACAGGAATTACAATGCGTTTACTCCATCTCGGCGACGTTCTTGGCCAATCCGGTCGTACCGCAGCACTTGAAGCGTTACCAATGCTGCGGGACCGTCTTTCGGTCGATATCGCGGTGGTGAATGTGGAAAACGCAGCACATGGTTTTGGCGTTACCGCGAAAATCTGCAAGGAATTCTATGATGCCGGTGCCGATGTCCTGACGACGGGTAATCATGTCTGGGATCAGCGCGAGATCATTGCCTATATCGACGAGGATGAAAAACTTCTGCGTCCGTGGAATTTCCCCGACGGCACGCCGGGCAAGGGCGATTACGTTTTCAAAACCCGTTCGGGCAAAAAAGTTTGCGTTGTTAACATGATGGGGCGACTGTTCATGGACCCGCTTTCATGCCCGTTCCAGGGGGCGAACAAACTGTTTGCCAAACACAGGCTTGGCAAGAATGTCGATGCGATCATCATCGATTTCCATGCCGAAACCACGTCGGAAAAGATGGCGTTTGGTCATCATTGCGACGGTCGTGCGTCGCTTGTTCTGGGCACCCACACCCATGTTCCGACGGCAGATGCCCAGATATTGCCGGGCGGAACGGCGTATCAGACCGATGTTGGCATGTGTGGGGATTTCGATTCCGTGATCGGGATGAAAAAGGAAAATTCGGTTCGCAAATTCATCACTAAAATGCCGACCGGCCGGTTCGAACCGGCAGACGGCCCGGCAACGGTGTGCGGCATTTATGTTGAAACCGACGATGCCACTGGCCTTGCCAAACGGATCGAGCCGGTTCGTATCGGCGGACGGCTTAAAGGTAGCTGGCCTAGCGCATAATAGCTGAACATTTTCAATGCTCTAAAACCCTGCCTGCATAGGCAGGGTTTTGTTTTGGGTAAATAGTTATGAAATTTACTAACTATTTCTTGCGCACGGTGTTTGAATTTGTTACTTAGGCATATGGCTAACAATAATGAACAACTCGACCTGATGTTTCACGCCCTGTCGGATGCCACGCGCCGTGGCATGGTTGACAGGCTGTGCAAGGGCCCGGCGACGGTCAGCGAACTTGCCGAGCCGCTTGATATGGCGCTGCCAACCGTAATGGGGCATTTGCGTGTGCTTGAAAGCTGCGGGCTTGTCCGCAGTATGAAGCAGGGCAGGGTACGCACCTGTGAACTTGAACCGGAACAACTCACACAGGTTGAAATCTGGATCAATCAAAGGCGATCCCTGTGGGGGCGCCGGTTTGACCGATTGGGAGAATTCCTGGCGAAATCCGAACCACCAAACAAATAGCCCGTCATATATGAACAGTGCCGGGCATAAAAGCAGGAGCAGCACAATGACGTCCGCCACCAGCAAAACCGATGACAAGATCGCACGTTCAGTTACGCATGCCATGTTCACAATCGAACGGGTTTATGACGCAACCCCGGCCCGCGTTTTCCGGGCGTTTTCCGACCCCGAAGCACATAACCGCTGGTTTGTGACCGAAGAAGGGTGGGACGTCATTGAATATACCCATGACTTCCGGGTTGGCGGTCGCGAAGGGGGCCGTTTCAGCCAGGACGGAAAAGTGTTTTATTATAACGATACGCTTTATCAGGATATCGTGCCCGATAACCGGATCATCTTTGCCTACACCATGGATCAGGACGACAAACGCATTTCCGCATCGGTCGCGACGGTGGAGCTGAAACCCGAAGGTGAGGGCAAGACGCGCCTGAAATTCACCGAGCAGGGGGCGTTCCTTGACGGTTTCGACAAGGCCGAATTCCGCGAAGAGGGCTGGCAGGGATTGCTGGAAAAGCTGGCGGTGGAAATCACGGAACATGCGTGATTTCAGGTGCCGGAACGCGAAAGAGGCCCGATATTTCGGGCCTCTTTTTTG
>CAMPHD010000261.1 GCA_946885765.1 uncultured Thalassospira sp. | reverse complement strand
TGATTATGGCGGGACTTTCTGTCTGGCTTTGGCAGCGTCTGAAACGACAGCATTTGCGCGCTGCCGATCTGGCCGAACATTTCAACGATTCAGAAAACACCCTGTCTGATTGTGGCTGTGCAATTTTAAGCTGGTCGACAAAAGATCCGGCGGGAACTCTTACGTCCCGGCTTAACTGGCCGGAAATACTCGGACTTGCCTTTGCCGACATCAAGCCAACCGCCGAGGCATTCCTTTCGCAGCTTAGCGACGCATCAAGGGCACAATTGCGCACACCCCTGATCGAAAACCGGTGGCAGGACAAACGTATCGGCACCATGGTGGATTTACGCACATCTGCCGACCAGATGCAGCGTTTCTATCTGATGGCCCAACACCGGATCGAAGAAGACGCTGAAACCGTCACTGTCCTGTTGTTGGAAACCGCACCACAGCAGGAACTTTGCCATCCGTTCGAAACCTACCTGCATCATACGCCGGAACCTTCTATTGCCCTGGATACGAACGGTATTCTGCGCGGCCTGAGCCCGGCACTGGCCGAACTCGCTGGCAAGCAGGTTTATGATTTGATTGGAAAACCATTCGAAGCCCTTTTTCTTCCGGAAGACAGGGAGATGGTTCGCGCAAGTTTCATGGATCAGGCATCTGGCGAGTTTCAGGAAAGCGAACTGGTTTTTCGTATCCCCGATCAGCGTGGAGAAAATCGCTGGCTTGCCTGGCACGGTATCGGACCGTTTGAAGGCATGACCTTCAGCAGTGCACGGGATGTAACCCAGTTTGTCGAAAATGCGAACAAGCTGCGTGATACCCTCGATCAGCTCAAACGCACCAATGAAGATCTTGAACAGTTCGCCTATGTCGCATCCCATGACTTGCAACAGCCTTTACGCATGGTTGCAAGCTATACCCAGCTTCTGAAACGTCGTTATGGCGGGTCACTCGACCAGGAGGCCGACGAATATATCGACTATGCAGTCGATGGTGCAAAACGCATGCATAAACTGATCAGTCATTTGCTGGAATATGCCAAGACCGGTAGCAGCGACGATGAAATGACCCAAATCGACTGCAATCAGGTGCTGAATGAAGCCCAGGCCGATCTCAAAGCCATTATTGTTCAGGAACAGGCCACCATCACCCATAATGATCTGCCTGTAATCAATGGTGACCGCATCAGTCTGTCACGTCTGTTTCAGAACCTGCTGTCGAATGCCATCAAATACCGTCGTCCCGGTGTGCCGCCTCATATTGATATCCGCGTCATACCCGATCCGGAGGCCCCGGGATTTTGGCGTTTTTCAGTTCGCGACAATGGAATTGGCATTCATCCGGAACATGCCCAACGTATTTTCCGCCTGTTTCAGCGCCTGCATAAAGATGAATTCAGCGGTACCGGTCTTGGCCTTTCTTTATGCCGCAAAATTGCCGAACAGCATGGCGGCAGGATATGGCTTGATACCTCCCGCCCCATAACCGATCCCGGGGCAACGTTCATCTTCACGTTGCGGGGAACGCCTTAGAACTACCGAACGCCTGCCGCAAAATTACCGATGGCAAGCATCTTGCTTGGAAAATCCGGAGAAGGACGGGGCCGGTAAAAGCTGCCCGCTTGAATGCCATCGACCGTTACGGAGCATCATATGACCGATATTAATTTCCGGATCGCCTTCGCACTAAGCGGAGCCCTTTTGCTGGCTGCCTGCGGTTCCGACATGCGAACCATGCCCGACAATCACATGCAGAAACTGGCCTATATGTTCGCCGAGCGGGATGTTAATGCGCCTTTGCCGCGGGGATGGCGTCAGCTCAATGGCACGGAAATCAATTATCGTTTCGCTAACGAAACTTATGCCGTTTATTCCGTTGACGAGGACGAAGAACTTCTGGTGATGCATCTTTCTGATAACGGAACCGGTCGACTTGACGACGATGATGACCGCGAAAGCTGCACGTGGAACAACCTGGTCGATCAGCTCAACATCGAATGCGATGATACCGATATGGAATGGCGCATATACACCAATGGTCCGGACATGATTGCCATCGACCTTGATGAAGATGAATTTGCCATCCTGCGCAAACGCCCCGGCGGATAAGAACCACTTTTCGTACCCCTACCACAAAAAACGGGCCATCCAATGGACAGCCCGTTTTTAATATAATCTTTCAACTGCGCATCAGGCGCGCAGGGAACCGCCTGTAGCCTTTTCAACAGCGGCAACAACCTTCTTGCAAACCCCGTCGATTTCCTCTTCGGTCAGGGTTGCCTTCGTCGGCTGCAGGGTGATCGAGAAAGCAACCGATTTCTTGCCATCCTCGATACCTTTGCCTGCATAAAGGTCAAAGATCGTAACATCCGAAATCAGGTTCCGGTCGACACTGCGGGCTGCCTTGACGATGGCCTCGGACTGAACATTTGCATCCAGAAGGAAGGCAAAGTCGCGTTCAACCGACTGGAAGCTTGATGCATTCAGCAAAGGTCGTCCCGTTCCCTTTTTCTTGGGCATCGGTACATTTTCAACAAACAGTTCAAAGGCAACAACGCGCCCCTTAACACCCAGTGCTTTCAACACTTTCGGGTGCAGTTCGCCAAAATAGCCAAGGACATTTTTCGGGCCCAGCTGCAATACCGCCGACCGACCAGGGTGATACCATGATGGTGCCCCTTCGGCATTGACCTGCACGTTGGCCGATACCGTACCAAGCGCTTCAAGCAGGGCTTCTGCGTCTGCCTTAACATCAAACAGATCGACATCACGGCGCGAACCGGTCCAACTGCGCGGGGTGGTTGCCCCTGATCGCAAACCGGCAGCTACCAGACGCTGATCCCCCGGCTGATCGCCAAAGAATTCCGGCCCGGCCTCAAACAACGCCAGATCGGCAAAACCGCGCGACTGGTTGCGGCCAACTGCCGCGATCAGATTTATAAGGACGTTCGGACGCATCACATCCAGATCCGAACTGATCGGATTGGCAAGGAACAGGCCTGGCTTCAGATCGGTAAACAGTTTTGCCCATCGCGAGTCGGTGAACGACCAGGTAACGGTCTCGAACATCCCGCGCGAAGCCAGTATCCGACGGGTCAAGCCAACCCGTTTCTGGAACGGGCTAAGGGCCGGAACCGGCAGGCTGGTTTCACGTTCCAGCGGCACCGTCGGAATTTTGTCATATCCGACAATGCGCAAAACTTCCTCGACCAGATCGGCTTCGCCGATGACATCAGGACGCCAGGTTGGTGCAACCGCCGTGATAACAGGTGCGGACCCGCTGACCTCAAAACCAAGCGATTTCAGAATCGCAATCGCCTGATCGGCCTCAACCGAAACACCGCCCAGCTCCCGAATACGATCAATACGAAGATCGAAGCTGTTGCGCAGATTAGGGACCTCGCCCGCCTTCACGACATGGGAAACTTCACCACCGCAAATCTCGGTAATCAGACGTGTCGCAACCTCGATACCCCAGGAAATCGACTGCGGGTCGACACCGCGCTCGAACCGGTAACGGGCATCGGAATTGATCTGCAGCTTACGGCCGGTCTTTGCGACACTGATCGGATCGAACAGGGCGCATTCAACGAAGACATTGACCGTTTCATCGACACAACCGGTTTCTTCGCCGCCGATGATACCACCAAGGCCAAGTGCCTTTGCCTGATCGGCGATAACGACCATGCTGTCGGAAAGCGTGTATTCCTTGTTATCAAGTGCCGCAATTTTCTCGCCATTGGTGGCATAGCGGACATTGATGTCACCCGACAGCTTGTCGGCGTCAAACACATGCAACGGACGCGCAAGGTCGTGCGTTACAAGGTTTGTAATATCAACAAGTACCGAAATCGGACGCAGCCCGATGGCTTCGAGACGGGCCTTCAGCCACGCCGGGCTTTCGCCGTTTTTAACCCCCCGGATATAACGACCATAGAATGCCGGAACCGCCGCATTCTGCGCAATATCGGCCGAAATCGAAACACCGACGGGGCTGTCAAACGTGCCCGCAACCGCCTGCTGGCGCGGGTCATCCTTTAGCGTGCCAATGCCGGCAGCCGCCAGATCGCGCGCAATCCCGCGAACACCGGTACAGTCCGGCCGGTTCGGGGTCAGACCGATTTCAATGATCGGATCATCCGCTCCCAGCACGGATGCCACCTGGGCACCAATCGGGGCATCTTCGGGCAGTTCAATAATGCCGTCATGATCTTCGCCAAGGCAAAGTTCGCGGGTCGAACACATCATACCCTGACTTTCGACGCCACGGATTTTGCCCGGTTTCAGTTTCGAGCCGTCAATCGGAATAATCGCGCCCGGTTGTGCCAGGGCAACCTTGATGCCGGTTCGGGCATTGGGTGCACCACAGACAACCTGAATGATCTTTTCACCGGTATTGACCCGGCACAGTTTCAGGCGATCCGCATCCGGATGCTGGCCCGCTTCTTCGATATAGGCGACCCGGATATCTCTAAGCGCCGCCGCACGATCCGTGACACCTTCGATCTCCAGTCCGACATCGGTGAGCTTTTCGGCAATCACGTCGATCGAAGCATCGGTTTCAAGATGCTGTTTCAGCCAGTCGAGTGTGAATTTCATGGTCTTAGCCTCTCACCATATTCGGTACATCCAGCGGCACGAAACCATAGTGTTTCAGCCAGCGCAGATCGGTATCGAAGAAGGTGCGAAGATCGGGAATGCCGTATTTCAGCATCGCGATACGCTCAATCCCCATGCCAAAGGCAAAACCCTGATATTCATTCGGATCAAGCCCGCAAGCCGCAAGAACCCGCGGGTGAACCATACCGCAGCCCAAAATCTCCAGCCAGTCGTCGCCTTCACCAATCTTAAGCTCCCCGCCCTTGCGCGAACAGCCAATGTCCATTTCGGCACTCGGCTCGGTGAAGGGGAAGAAGCTCGGACGGTAGCGAACCGGAACTTCGTCCAGTTCGAAATAGGTTTTAACAAACTCCAGCAGACACCCTTTCAGGTGCCCCATATGGGTTTTCTTGTCGATCACCAGTCCCTCGACCTGGTGGAACATCGGCGTATGGGTCATATCGCTATCGGAACGATAGGTACGACCCGGCGCGATGATGCGGATCGGCGGGGTTTTCGACTGCATGGTTCTGATCTGCACCGGCGAGGTATGGGTCCGCAGCACAAGGCGCGAACCATCTTCCTGTTCCGGCAGATAGAAAGTGTCCTGCATTTCACGCGCCGGATGTTCCGGCGGGATGTACAGGGCGGTAAAGTAATGTAAATCGTCTTCGACATCAGGACCTTCGGCAAGCGCAA
>CAMPHD010000260.1 GCA_946885765.1 uncultured Thalassospira sp. | reverse complement strand
GAGCGTTGCCCTCCGAAGGCAAAGGCCACAGGTTCGAATCCTGTCGGGTGCGCCATTTTCTCCGGAATGTTTTCAAATCTGCCTAAATAAGGGCTGGTAAAGCGTGCCCTGATCATTAATCTGCAGCCGAATTAATCGCAGATGAGATAGGTGGGATATGCGCGGATATCTTCATGATTTTGCCGGAACCAATGTACTGTTCGCCATGGCGGCAAATCAGGAATATGGCCCTCATCTTGAAAAACTGTTCAAGCCACTGATGATCGGCATCGGTCCGGTTGAGGCGGCAATTAATCTGAGCGCAGCCTTGACGGAACTGAAATTGGCGGGCGATTTGCCCGATCTGGTGGTAACCCTTGGGTCGGCAGGTTCGCGTACACTTGAGCAGGCGGAGGTCTATCAGGCAACGTCCGTATCTTACCGCGATATGGATTGCTCGGTGCTTGGTTTCGAGAAGGGGATTACGCCCTATCTTAATCTTCCAGCTGTTCTGGAAATGCCCCACCGTATTCCTGGTGTACCGGAAGCAAGGTTGTCTACTGGCGCAAACGTTGTTTCGGGCATCGCGTATGATGCGATTGATGCCGATATGGTCGATATGGAAACCTATGCCATTCTGCGCGTTTGCCAGAAGTTTGATGTGCCGTTAATCGGTTTGCGCGGGATTTCCGATGGCAAGGAAGAGCTAGAAAAGCTTTCGGATTGGACAGCCTATTTGCATATCATTGACGAAAAGCTTGCAGAAGCCGTTGCCAAGTTGCGAGAGGCACTTGAAAATGGCGAAATCACCTTGCCAAACGGTAAGTGATCTCGCCATATTTCATAGCTTCGCAGATCAACTGCCCGCGCGGATTTGATCTAGTGTCTTGATCGGCGTTAATGCCTGCGGATCAACCTGTATCTCGATAATTGCCGGTTTCCCCGAATTCATGGCACGTTCAAAGGCTGGTTCGAAATCCTCGGTTCTAGTGACGGTTTCCCCATGTCCGCCAAAGGCAACGGCGTAGGCCGCGAAGTCCGGGTTATGTAGTTGAGTGCCCGAAACGCGACCGGGATAATTGCGTTCCTGATGCATTCGGATGGTGCCGAACATACCGTTATTAACCACTATCACGATGATGTTCGCACCATACTGAACTGCCGTTGCGAATTCCTGACCGTGCATCAAAAAGCATCCGTCACCGGCAAGGCAGATTGATGGCCGGTCCGGATGGGTTAGCTTGGCGGCCACAGATGCAGGAAGGCCATACCCCATCGAGCCCGAAGTCGGTGCGAGTTCGGTGCGATATTTGCCATACCGGAAGAAGCGATGCAGGAAGGCTGCATAGTTGCCGGCCCCGTTGGTCACAATCGCTTCTTCGGGCAGGATTTCGCGAAGCTGTGCGACAACATGCGCCATCTTTACATCGCCCGGTGTATCAAGCGGGGTCGAGAATTTCAGATATGAAGCGTGGGCTGTTTCAATCTGTTCTTCCCGTCCACTTCCGTCTACTGGTTCCATCATGGCGATGGCGCGGATAAACGACCGTTGGGATGCATTGATCGCGATATCAGGGCGATAAACACGGCCTAGTTCATCGGGGCCTGCGTAGACGTGGATCAGTTTCTGTGTCGGGCAGGGAATTTCAAGCAGACTGTAACCGCTACTGGTCATTTCCCCCATGCGCGACCCGACAAGGATCACAAGGTCGCTTTCGCGAATGAATTTCGCGAGTTCCGGATTGATCCCGATGCCGACATCGCCAATGAAATGGCTGTGCGTGTTCGGGATGTAATCCTGACAGCGGAAGCTGGTGGCTATTGCAACATTGTTTCGTTTTGCAAACGATTTAAGGTTTTCGGTGGCTTCTGCGGTCCATCCACCACCACCAACGATCATGATTGGCTGTTTTGCATCTGCCAGTGCGCCGTGGAAACGGGCGATATCTTCGGGGGCGGTTTTGGCTTCGATCGGGACATAGGGTTTGGCATCAGCAACTTCGGCTGAAGAGGACAGCATGTCTTCCGGAAGGGCAAGTACCACCGGTCCGGGGCGGCCAGAGGTCGCGATATGGTAAGCGTGGCTGATATATTCAGGGATGCGGTTGATGTCATCGATCTGGGCGACCCACTTGCAAAGCGGTTCGAACATCTTGCGATAGTCGACTTCCTGGAATGCTTCGCGGTCGACCATGTCCCGTCCGATCTGCCCGACCAGAAGGATCATCGGGGTGCTGTCCTGATGGGCGACATGCACACCTGCCGATGCATTGGTTGCACCCGGACCGCGCGTGACCATGCAGATGCCGGGCTTTCCGGTCAGTTTGCCACATGCTTCGGCCATGATGGCGGCACCGCCTTCCTGACGGCAGATGATCGGGTCGATATCGGGATGGTCTACCAGACCATCAAGAACAGCCAGATAGCTTTCACCGGGAACAAGATAAACCCGTTCGCAGCCGTGAAGGGCAAGTTGATCGACCAGTATGCGTCCGCCGTGACGCATTTCCGCGGTATTAGACATTTGGGGCTCCCTGAAGATGGCGCATTGTTATGGTGGCGCTTTTGCGCGTGGCCGGATTTCAGCATGGTTAAACCCGCTCGTAAAGATGGGCGGCGTGCTGAAACACGGTTTTTTTGTCAATTATTGCAGTCTTTCCAAACAGGATGGATCATCGAAAAGAGTTACGGGTGGCTTTTAGGTGTAGGGTACTGTTTCCATCATCTCGCAATGATCGACGCGGGTTGCCTATTTGAAGGCGAGCATAAAAGCGAGCAGAGGGAGGACCACAACTGACAACAATGTCGCAACCAGCATTGTTGTTGCTGTTCGTTCACGCGCAATCCCATAGCTTGACGCCATCAGAACAGAGTTGACCCCCGGGGGTAGTGCGGCAATCATGATAGCCGGTGCTAGGGTGCGGAGTGGCAAATGCAATGCAGTACCAATTAGGAATACAAGGCTAGGCATCAGGCAAACTTTGGCAATCGCACCGGTTATGCTGGTGCCCAGATTTCCACGCAATTTCTGTCCGTAGATTCCTGCACCGATCAGCATCAGTGCAATTGGCGGCATCGCAGCTTTGAGCATCCCGAAAAATGTCATTGCAACCGTCGGCAGGGTAATGCCCGAAGCTGCAACCACGATGCCGCAGATAATGGCAATAATGATTGGATTGCATATTTGCGCGCGCAGGGTTTTGCCAAGAATGGCTGCCGGATTTCCTGTTCTGTTGCGGCTCCATTCCAGAAGCAGGATGGTTGACGTCAAAAGGCTGATGGCGTGAATGCATAATATGGTTGCCAGTACGAGCAATCCTTCATGCCCGAACAGGATATCAACAACCGGAATGCCCAGCATGCCGATATTGGAAAATATTGCACCAAAGGCCAGAACAATGGCTTCGGGTGTGCTGTTTTTTTTGCCTGCTCTCAACAAAACGAAAACGGAAATCGCGGTGAGGGCTACCGCACCGTAATAGGCAATCCAGATGGATAAGTTGAACAGTTCGGAGACCCGGTTTGCCGAGATTGTCAGAAATAATGTTGCCGGGATGAGCGTCCAGAACGTCATCTTGGTCAGCCCGTCAATCGCGGTCGCCCCGATCAACCCGATTTTAGCGAGGACAAAACCTGCCGCAACCAGCAGAAAAATCGGTCCGAGCTGATCAATAAGGTTCAGCAGCATTGTATTTCCTGATCCGGGTGCTTTTGAAATCCGGGATGAAAAAATGCCACCCGCCCCGGGAGGGATATGAGGAAGGTGGCAAGTTCGGCAATCAATAGATCAGATTTTTGGTGTTTTTGGTACGCGGATGACCATGAAGTAGAAAAAGACCACCGTCAGGGCGAGGAAGAAAAGACTGTCCGGACTGGTCAGGAATGTTAGGGGATTTCCGTCGTTTAACGACAATGCCCGTCTCAGATACTGTTCAAGATCCGGCCCCAGAATAAAGCCCAACAGCAAGGTGACGGTGGGATAATTCTGTTTGCGCAGGAAAAATGCCAGAATCCCGAAAACAAGTGCCAGCATCATCTGGAACGGGGAATAGGTCGCAACGTAGCTTCCAACCAAAGCAACGACTGCAATGCAAGAATAAAGCAGTGCCTTGCGGATCGACACGATTTTAACGAAATAGGGACCCAGCAAATACAGCGTCAGTGGAATAAGTATCAATGCACTGATCAGAAGGGACGCAAACATCGGTGCAATAAGGTCGAGTTGTGTATCCAGAAGCCGTGGCCCAGGCTGAAGGCCGTTGATAATCAACACACCCAGCACGATTGCCGTTGTCGGATCACCCGGAATACCGAACATCAACATCGGCACAAACGCCCCGCCGCACATGGAATTGTTCGCGGTTTCAGCCGCGGCAATGCCTTCGCGCGAACCTTTGCCATATTCACCGGGTTTTTTGGATTTGCGCATGGCTTCGGCATAGGAGACAAAGGCCGCCATTGATCCACCGGCACCCGGAAGGACGCCGATAAAGTATCCGATCAATGCGCTTTTCAGATATGTAAAAAACCCGATTTCGCGGATTTCGTGCCAGCTTGGCAGGAAGTCCCTGCGGCGGATTGGTGCCAGATTTCTGGTGTTGGCGTCAATTGTCAATGGATCGCGACTTTGCTGCGCCTGATACAGGATCTCGCTTATGGCAAAAGTCCCGATGATCAGCGGCATCATGTCGATACCTTCGACCAGTGTTTCCGTGCCAAAGTTAAATCGAGCAATCGGCTGCATGACATCAATACCGATCGTGGCAATCATAATGCCCAACAAGGTGGCAACCGTGCCTTTGGCAATCGCATCGCGCTGTGAAATCACAATCACAACCAAGGCAAACAGAATAAGCGAAAACTTGCCTGGGGTCTGGATCAGAAGCGAAACCTTTGCGGCGACCGGTGTCAGTGCGATTAAAAGCAACGCACCGACAACACCGCCGATCATTGATCCAAGGGCGGCATGACCAAGCGCGTTTGCACCTTGGCCTTTTTTCATCAATGCATAACCCTCGATCGAGGTCATCATCGATGATGGTGCGCCGGGTATGTTGATCGTCGTTGCTGTGATTGAGCCTGCATACATGCCCGACATGAAGATGGAAGCGCACATGACAAGGGCGGGAACGACATCAAGGCTATAGGTGATCGGCAATAGGAGGGCAATGGCAAGAACCGATGTCAGACCGGGTACGGCACCAAAGAACGTCCCGATCAAAAAGCCGATGATCATATAGGACAATACTTCCGGCGAGGCAAGGGCGCTAAATCCACCCAGAATTTCCAGCATGTAATTCATGGCAACCCGCC
>CAMPHD010000259.1 GCA_946885765.1 uncultured Thalassospira sp. | reverse complement strand
ACTCCAGGCCGCGCTCGACTACCTGCGGGGGCGCTGATCACTCGCCGGGTTGGCGCGGGCGGAAACGCGCGGCATAGGCCGCGAGATATTCGGTCGTCCCCGGCTCGGCGAAGGTCGCCGCGAAGGTCTCCACACTCGCCTCGATCGACGCCTGCAAACCTTCGTTCTGCCAGGTCTCGAAGAGCGCCTTCTGCGCCCGGACGGCGAAGGGTTGTCAGGCGGTGGCAAACCTGTTCCCAACTGGCGGCAAAGCGTTGTTGCAGCAGTTCGATATCGTGGCGCAAAGTCTGGGCCTCTGCCCGGAAGCTGTCATAGGGAAACAGAAGGGCGGCGGCGAAATACGATATCAGTGCCTCGCCTGCGCGTTGCCGGGCAGCATCCGTTCCCAGATTGGCCCGGTCCAAAATGGCATTGACGACCTCGTTGCCTTCGAGACGGCAAATCACCCGTGCCGCATGAAACCGTGCCGAGGTAATCGGCATCGCGCGTGAAAAACGAAGATGGGCATCTGATAGGTTCCAGTCAAAACCGGACGCGGGCAGGTCTTCAGGGGGCAGACGATCAACCCGCATTTTATGGTGCCGTTCCAGATGTTTGATCAGATCCGTCAGAAACAATCCGCCAACCGGGTCAATGGCATTTCGTATCTCGTCCGCCCGATCTTCGAGCGTCGGGAAATAGTTGGCATTGTCATAAAGCAGGTCGTCGACTTCTTCGGCGGGGCTGGCGGCAGGGCGTCCGGCATCGCCGCGTTCCAGGAAGCTGAAAATCTCGGTTGCTGATTCCGCCAGTCTTTGGGATTCCCGCACCAGAGTTGCATTGAACCGTGCCCGTTGTTCGGCAGGTAGGTCATCATAATCGTCAAAGATTTCGGCAACGGTCCGGATTGATGTGATGCGGGTCAGAATTGAATGGCTGGCCTCGGCCAGGAACGGGTCGTGGCTGAGGCGTTCGGACAGATTGTCGATTTCCTCAAGCCCGTTGCGATATGCACGATATAGCGACAGAAAGGCTGCGATCATGCCCGGTGCCGCCGCAATCATTGCCGGAAATTCGCGGGGTATCAGGGGCGTTTCGCGAAACACCGGATCGGTTGCCGCCTCGCTCAGATCGGCAAGCAGGCGGCTTTCCTCGGAGCCTGACAGGGCATGGGGCTGGATTTCCAGCGCACTTGCCAGACGCAACAGCAACCCGCCGCCAATTGCACGCCGGTTATGTTCGATCAGATTAAGATACGAAGGCGAAATTCCCGCTGCCTTGGCCAGTGCATTCTGTGTCAGTCCGATGTCTTTTCGTCGTCCGCGAATGCGATGTCCGATAGGTGCCTGACGGGGCATGATGTGCCCTTTTCTTGACAAAATTTACAAATTTTCAAACTAGACGTATGTATATTTACAAAAAAATCCTTCTTGTTCAATCACATATTGATTCATTTTCAACTAGTCCCCATTGTTTTGACAGGTCGACAAAAGCATTAACCAAAAAACGCGACCTCAGATTTTTCTGAAACGCATCCCAAGACATTGGGGAGGAAAACCATGTCGGAGACCAAGAACACCCGAAATGTATCCCGTCGTACGGTTCTTAAAGGAACGGCTGCGACGACAGGGGCTGCGCTGATCGGCGCATCATTCCCGATGCATTTCATCAAGAATGCCCATGCTCAGACTTTCCCCGGCGACCCGGGTAGCTCGGGCAGTATCAAGCTCGGTTTCAACGTGCCGCAAACCGGTCCGTATGCAGATGAAGGGGCTGACGAACTGCGTGCTTACCAGTTGGCGGTCAAGCATCTTAATGGTGAAGGTGACGGTGGTATGCTCAATACCATCAAGCCACTGGAGCTCAAGGGGAATGGTATTCTCGGCAAGAAGGTCGAGTTTGTAACCGGGGATACCCAAACCAAATCCGATGCCGCACGCGCATCGGCCAAGCGAATGATCGAAAAAGACAATGTTGCGATGGTGACCGGTGGGTCGTCTTCGGGCGTTGCTGTTGCCGTTCAAAGCCTTTGTCAGGAAATGGGCGTGATCTTTATGTCCGGCCTGACCCATTCGAATGATACCACGGGTAAGGATAAAAAGCGTTACGGGTTCCGCCATTTCTTCAACGCTTATATGTCCGGCCAGGCGATTGCGCCGATCCTGAAGGAAGAATATGGCAGTGAACGTCGTGCCTATCACCTGACGGCGGATTACACTTGGGGTTGGACTCAGGAAGAATCGATCAAGGCGGCAACCGAAAATATTGGTTGGGAAACCGTCAATACCGTCCGTACCCCGGTTGGTGCAGGTGACTTTTCTCAGTATATCACCCCGGTTCTGAATTCAGGGGCAGATGTCCTGATCCTGAACCACTATGGCAAGGACATGGTCAATTCATTGACCCAGGCGGTTCAGTTCGGTCTGCGTGACAAGCAGGTGAACGGCAAAAACTTTGAAATCGTCGTTCCGCTATATTCCCGCCTGATGGCACAGGGTGCCGGTGAGGCCGCCAAGGGTATTCTTGGCACAAGTAACTGGCACTGGTCGTTGCAGGACGCAGGTTCCCAGGCCTTCGTGAAATCGTTTGGTCAGGAATACGGTTTCCCGCCGTCGCAGGCTGCCCACACCTGCTATGTCCAGGCGCTGCTATATGCGAATGCCTGCGAAATGGCTGGAACGTTTGCTCCTTGGGAAGTCATCAAACAGCTTGAAGGGTTCGAGTTTGACGGCGCTGGTAATGGTCCGACACTTTATCGTGCCGAAGATCATCAGTGCTTCAAGGATGTGCTTGTTGTACGTGGTAAAGAAAACCCGCAATCAAACTTCGATATTCTCGAAGTGGTCAAGCAGGTTCCGCGTTCTCAGGTTGAGTATCCGGCCGATATGTTCGGTGGCGAACTCGGCCCGTACAAGATTTGATCTTCTTCACAGAGTAAAGGCTCGGGTCGGCTGTCATTTGATGGTCGACCCGGTTCCCGATTGGCAAATGCCTTTGCTTTCTGTTCGTTAAGTCCTTTTGAATGCGCGGCGGATAATCAATGGACGCTATATTTCTTCAAATCCTGAATGGTCTGGATAAGGGCGGTGCATATGCGTTGATTGCACTTGGTCTGACTCTGGTGTTTGGCACCCTTGGCGTGGTGAACTTTGCCCATGGTGCAATCTTTATGATGGGCGCTTTTTGCGCGGTGACACTGGAAAAAATCCTGACACTTTCATTGCGTGTCAAGGATGAGTCAGTCACCTTTTTTGATGCTTATAAGGAAACGCCGTATCTCGAAGTTTGGTTCGGCGATACCGGAAAGGCGATCATCGACTGGTCAGTGCCATTGTCGATCATACTGGCGATACCGGTGATGCTGGCGTTCGGTGTTCTCATGGAACGCACGCTGATTCGGTATTTTTACAAACGTTCCCACGCAGAGCAGATTCTTGTGACATTCGGTCTGGCGATCGTGTTGCAGGAACTGATCAAGAGCTTCTTTGGTGCCAACCCGATTCCGCAGGGAGCGCCGGATATTGTTGCCGGTTCTGCCAATATCGGACTCTGGATCGGCCTTGGAGAGTCGGTTGTCTATCCGTGGTGGCGTCTGATTTATCTGCTGTTCTCGGCAATTATCATAGGGCTCGTTTTTTCGTTCCTGCATTTCACTACTTATGGAATGGTGGTGCGTGCTGGCATGGCCGACCGTGCAACGGTCGAATTGCTCGGTATCAATATTGAACGTCGTTTTACCATCGTGTTTGGCATGGCTGCAGTGGTCGCTGGTTTGGCTGGTGTGATGTACACACCTGTTTTACCGCCTGACTATCACCTTGGGATGGACTTCCTTGTCCTGTCCTTTGTCGTCGTTGTTGTCGGCGGCATGGGGTCGCTTCCCGGAGCGGTTTTGGCGGGCTTCCTGCTTGGTATCCTGCAATCCTTCTCGTCGATGACCGAAGTGAAAGACATCTTTCCCGGTATCGACCAGATCATCATCTACCTTGTTGCCGTCGTGATTCTGCTGACCCGTCCGCGTGGTCTTATGGGTCGACGGGGCGTGATGGAGAGCTGATATGTCAAATACTCAAATCGTCTCGCCCAAGCAGGATCTGATTTATATGCTGGTTCTGTCGGTCGTGGTCCTGACCATGCCGATCTGGTTGCAGCCTTTCGGTGCGGCCTATCCCGATCTGATGCAGAAATTCATGATCTTTGGCATCTTTGCCATCGGCTACAATATTTTATTTGGCCTTACAGGTTACCTTTCCTTTGGGCATGCGGCCTTCCTTGGTATCGGTTCCTATACCGCTGTCTGGTCGTTCAAGCTGCTCTCGATGAATGTTCTTCCGGCAATGATCTTTGCCGTTGTCCTTTCGGGTCTGTTTGCACTTTTGATTGGCTATGTCTCGCTGCGACGCTCGGGAATTTATTTCTCGATCCTGACGCTGGCCTTTGCGCAGATGTCGTACAATCTGGCCTATTCGGTGCTGACCCCGATTACCAATGGTGAAACGGGTCTGCAATTGTCTCAGGGAGATGCCCGCATCCTTGATCGTATGGCCGGGATTGAGGCATCGGCAGGTCTTCCGACCCCGAACCTGTTTGGGATTGAGGGGATCGGATATTCGGGATTTTATATCTGTGCGGTCCTGTTGATCCTTTCGTTCTTTGTTTATCTGCGTATTTTCCGCTCGCCCTTCGGTTTAAAGCTGCGAGCGATCAAGTCGAACCAGAACCGGATGGGCTATACCGGCTATAATACCCGGCCCTATCTGATGACCGCTTTTGTCATTTCGGGCATGTATGCCGGGTTAGCCGGATCGCTTCTGGCTGTGACCGATCCGCTGGCCGGGGCGGAGCGCATGCAGTGGACGGCGTCGGGCGAGGTTGTTCTGATCACCATTCTTGGTGGTGCGGGAACACTGATTGGTCCGCTTCTGGGTGCAGGGATCATCAAGTATTTCGAGAACATCTTTTCGGCCTTTAACGATCAGGTTCTGCAAAATGCGTTTTCGTTCCTGCCGGATTGGCTTGGGCACGGTGTTGCATCGGTTGTCGGGCTGTTTGTCGGCGAAGGCTGGCACCTGACGCTTGGTCTTGTTTTCATGCTGATTGTGATCTTCCTGCCCGGTGGGGTGATGGAGGGGGTCACGCGTTTGTGGCGTCTGATCCGGAACCGTTCAACATCCTTCGACAACAATGAAAAAGAACAACAACCTTCGACGAGGGAGGTCTGATCGATGTCCGAATACATTCTTGATGTTACCGATGTCGACAAGAATTTCGGCGGCCTTCGTGCCTTGTCCGAGATCAACCTTCGGGTCAAGGAAGGTAC
>CAMPHD010000258.1 GCA_946885765.1 uncultured Thalassospira sp. | reverse complement strand
AAGCTGTACCCGCAAATGCAGTTCCTTGAGCTGGCGGTCATCGACCTCGGCCGGGGCATTCATCATCAGATCCTGCGCCTGCTGGTTCAGCGGGAAGGCAATGACTTCGCGAATGTTCGGCTCGTCAGCCAGAAGCATGACGATACGGTCAACACCCGGGGCCGAACCACCGTGCGGCGGGGCGCCGAATTTGAACGCGTTGATCATGCCGCCAAAGCGATCATCAACAACGTCCTTGCCATAACCGGCAATCTCGAACGCCTTGTACATGATGTCCGGGCGGTGGTTACGAATGGCACCCGATGACAGTTCGATACCGTTACACACGATGTCATACTGCCACGCCTTGATATCAAGCGGGTTCATGCTTTCAAGTGCTTCAAGCCCGCCTTGCGGCATCGAGAACGGGTTGTGGCTAAATTCGATCTTGCCGTCGTCGTCTTCCTCGTACATCGGGAAATCAACGATCCAGCAGAATTTGAACATGCCGTCTTCACGAAGACCCAGTTCATCGCAAACCTTGTCGCGCGACTTGCCAGCAAATTTCGCGGCAGCCAGTTCCCTGTCACAGGCAAAGAAGACCGCATCGCCATTGGCAACGCCGGTGACTTCCTTGATTTTCGCGATGCGTTCAGCATCAAGATTTTTGGCAATCGGGCCTTTGGCTTCGCCGGTTTCATCATAAACGATGTAACCAAGACCCGCCGCACCTTCTTCGCGCGCCCAGGCGTTCAGCTTGTCAAAGAAGCTGCGCGGGCGGCCTGCGGCCCCCGGTGCCGGAATGGCGCGAACCACCGAACCCTTTTCAATGTTCGAGGCAAAGATGCCGAAATTCGAACCGCGGAAGGCTTCGGTCACGTCAGACAGGATGATCGGATTGCGAAGGTCAGGCTTGTCCGAGCCGTATTTCGCCATCGATTCATCAAACGGAATGCGCGGGAACGGAAGCGGTGTTACGTCACGACCACCGCCGAATTCGACGAAGATGTCATGGAGAACCGGTTCGATCGCGTCAAACACATCGTCCTGGGTGGCAAAGGCCATCTCGAAGTCGAGCTGATAAAACTCGCCCGGCGAACGGTCGGCACGGGCGTCTTCATCGCGGAAGCACGGTGCGATCTGGAAATAACGGTCAAAGCCCGAAACCATCAGAAGCTGTTTGAACTGCTGGGGGGCCTGCGGCAGGGCATAAAACTTGCCCGGATGCATACGCGACGGCACGAGGAAGTCACGCGCGCCTTCCGGCGAGCTTGCCGTCAGGATCGGGGTCTGGATTTCAAGGAAGCCCTGTGCGATCATTTTCTGACGCATTGCCGAAATCACACGCGACCGCAGAACGATGTTCGAATGAACGCTTTCGCGACGCAGGTCAAGGTAACGGTGACGCAGGCGGATTTCCTCGCCATATTCGGCATCACCAAATACCGGCATCGGCAGGACGTCGGCAGACGACTGGACTGCGATATTGGATGCGTAAACCTCGATCTCGCCGGTCGGCAGGTTCGGGTTGACGGTTTCGGCGGTCCGTTTGACGACCTTGCCATCCACCGTGATCACACTTTCGGCGCGCGACTTTTCAAGAACCGCGAAAAGCGGGCTTGAGATGTCGATCACGATCTGGGTGATGCCGTAATGGTCGCGCAAATCGACAAACAGAAGATTGCCGTGGTCGCGCTTGCGGTGGATCCAGCCGGACAGGCGCACTTCCGCATCGGCGTCAGAGGCGCGCAACGCATTACAATTGTGTGAGCGATAAGGATGCATGGTCTTTCCAGGTTGCTTTGTATGCTTGGTATTTCGGGCCACAAATTTGGCGCAAAGGTGCATGGCTGCACCGCGCTGTCAAACAAAAAAGCACCGCAAACCGACCGTCCCGGTCAATTCGGGGCGATCAAATCGGGTGATCTGTCTGTTTGCGCGACGCGGCGCTTGAAATTCTGCGGTATAAAACGCTGCCAAAGGCCCGGCGTCAAGTGCCCGTCGCAACGGTCTGCATTGCGGGCCGGAATTTCAGGTTGGCGGCGCGCCGATGCCTTGCAGATCCCTGACCTTTACAAACCGGATCAGACGCCCGGTTTCAGGGCGGACATCCGCCCAGTGATCAATATCGAACTCATAGTGGCAAAGCCCGCAGGTTGGATATTTCCGGTTCATCTGCAACAACGCCTCGCCATCACCATCGCCAAAAAGCTGGGCGGCGAAATCCTCCATCCCCGGATTATGGCCGACCATCATCACACAACGGGCCTCGTCATGGGTCTGAACAAGGCAGTCCAGCAATGCCTTCTCGCTCGCCATATAGAGGTCTTCGCTATAGATCACATCCGACGCGGTTGCGAAATCGCGCCCCAGCAACGTCAATGTCTGCACGGCACGTGCCGCCGTCGAACACCAGATCAGATCGGGCATCAGCCCCTCATCATGCAGGTAGCGCCCCATCATCGGGGCCGCCTTTTCGCCGCGCCGGTTCAGTTCCCGGTCGTGATCGGATCGGGATGGATCGGTCCAGCTTGATTTTGCATGCCTGAGCAGGAGCAGTGTCTTCATAAATCGGTATCCGGTAATCTCTGGAAAGCAGACTTTTGCATGTCACATAGGGCGCTGTGAAGCCATCATAAAAACTGACTTAAAAATTTAAGAAAATTGCACCCCGACAAGCAGTTATCCTATACTCCAATCGCAACCGGGAACTGTCGCTTTATTTCAAGGACACAAACCCACTTTCGCAGGAGGCATAGCGTGACCCACGCCGCCGTTATTCCATCAAGCGCAATCACACTTGATTCGGACAAGCGCTTTATAAACCGCGAACTTTCGTGGCTGGCCTTTAACGGTCGCGTCCTTGAAGAGGCACAAAACAAACGTCACCCGTTGCTTGAACGTGTACGGTTCCTGTCCATTTCGGCCAGCAACCTTGACGAATTTTATATGGTGCGTGTTGCCGGTCTGGTCGGACAGTTGCGCGCAAGCATGACCAAGGTCAGCCAGGATGGCATGAGCCCGTCCGAGCAGCTTCGCGCCATCACCTATGACGCCAACCAGTTGATGCAGGACCAGCAACGCATCTGGCAGCAGATCAGCTCCGAGATGGAAAAGCACGGCATTTCCGTGATCGGGCCGGAAGACCTGACCCAGACAGACCGCAAATGGCTTGATGGCTATTTCATGCGCGAAATCTTCCCGACGCTCACACCGCTTGCCATTGATCCGTCGCATCCCTTCCCGTTCATTCCGAACCTTGGCTTTGCGATTGTCATGCAGTTGTTTGACCCGGCAGACGGGCACAATATGCGTGGTCTCATCCCGGTACCGCCGAAAATCGGGCGTTTCCTGCGCCTGCCGGGCCGGACGGAACGCTATCTGCCGCTGGAACAGGCGATTGTCCTTTATCTGGATAAGCTGTTCCCCGGTTTCGATATGATCGAACACGGCCTGTTCCGTGTTATCCGTGACTCGGACGTTGAGATCGAAGAAGAAGCCGAAGATCTGGTGCGCGTTTTCAAAACCGCGCTGAAACGCCGTCGCCGTGGCAGCATCATCCGGCTTAAAGTCAATGCCAAGATGCCCGAAGACCTTCTTGATTTCGTGGTCGACGAACTTTCTGTCGCCCCCGAAGAAGTCGTCAAGGTCGACGGCCTTGTCGGGCTTGTCGATGTCAAACAGCTGATCGATTCCGATCTGCATCATGACCTTCTGTTCCAGCCCTATGGCGCGCGTTACCCGGAACGGGTCCGCGACTTTGGCGGCGACTGCTTTGCCGCGATTGGCAAAAAGGACATCGTCGTTCATCACCCGTTCGAGGATTTCGACGTGGTGGTGCAGTTCCTGTTGCAGGCTGCGCGTGACCCCGAAGTCGTCACCATCAAACAGACGCTTTATCGCACATCGGAAAACAGCCCGATCGTCAAGGCCCTGATTGCGGCTGCCGAGGCAGGCAAATCGGTTACGGCCATGGTGGAGCTGAAGGCGCGCTTTGACGAGGAAGCGAACCTGCGCTGGGCGGCGGATCTTGAGCGTGCCGGTTGTCAGGTTGTCTATGGCTTCCTTGACTGGAAAACACATGCCAAGGTGTCGCTGGTGGTTCGCCGCGAAAGCCACGGGCTTCGGACCTATGTGCATTTCGGGACCGGCAACTATCACCCGATCACCGCGAAATTCTATACCGATATTTCGTTCTTCTCGTGCGATCCGGCATTGGGGCGTGACGCGGCCAGCATCTTTAATTTCATGACCGGCTATGCCACCCCGCGCTCGCTTGAGAAAATCGCCATTGCGCCGCATACATTGCGCCCGACCCTTCTGACCCATATTGATCAGGAAATCCAAAACTGTCAGGCGGGTAAACCGTCGGGCATCTGGGCCAAGATGAACAGCCTTGTCGATCCGGTGGTGATTGATGCGCTTTATCGCGCCAGCCAGGCCGGGGTTCATATCGAACTGGTGGTGCGCGGCATTTGCTGTTTGCGGCCGGGTGTGCCGGGCCTGTCAGAAAATATTCGCGTTAAATCCATCGTCGGTCGGTTCCTTGAACATTCGCGTATTGTCGTCTTTGCAAACGGCGCAAAACTGCCATCGCGCAAGGCCAAGGCGTTCATTTCGTCCGCCGACTGGATGCCGCGCAACCTGAACCGTCGTGTCGAAACGCTGGTCCCGGTGGAAAACCCCACTTGCCAACGCCAGATTGTCGAACAGATCATGATTGCAAATCTGAAAGATACGGCGCAGGCTTGGTATTTGCAGCCCGACGGGTCATATGAGCGGTGCGAAGCAGACGAAAACGCGTTTTCGTCTCATCAGTATTTCATGACCAACCCGTCACTTTCAGGCCGCGGCAGCGCGCTTAGCGAGGAAGACCCCAATGTTCCCGTGCTGCAGCTTGATGATTAACGAGTGCATACCTAGACAGGTTCAACCAACCGCATGCTGACTGACCAAAGGGTTTCCAACCGTATCGCCATCATTGATGTTGGCTCGAACTCGGTGCGTCTTGTTGTGTTTGATGGCATGACACGCGCACCGGCCCCGATTTTCAACGAAAAGGTGATGTGCGGACTGGGGCGTGATCCGGAAAATACCGGACGGCTCAACCCCGAAGGCGTTGAAATGGCAACCGCTGCCCTGCGGCGGTTCGCCCGGCTGTTGCGTGCGATGAAGGTCACACGTGTCGATATCCTTGCCACTGCTGCCGTCCGCGCCGCCAGCGACGGGCAGGCATTTTGTGATCGCGTGCATGCGGAAACCGGTTTAACCGTCAAGGTGATCGACGGGCTTGAAGAAGCCCGTCTTTCGGCCTTTGGCATT
>CAMPHD010000257.1 GCA_946885765.1 uncultured Thalassospira sp. | reverse complement strand
CTCGTTCTTGATTGCCATTTCTTCGAGCGAGCGAAACGACCGAAGACGCAAATGAAGGAGCGCATCCGCCAGAACCTCTGTCAGGTTGAAGGTCGTCATCAACGAAACCTTCGGCTCATCCTCGAACCGGATGATGCGAATGACTTCATCGAGGTTCAGATAGGCAACGAGATAACCATCAAGAACTTCAAGACGATGATTGATCTTGGCCAGTCGATGGTTGGAACGACGGATCAGAACATCCTGCCGATGCGCCAGAAACGCACGCAGCACCTCACGCAGGTTCATCACGCGTGGGGTGTTGTCCCCGTCCAGAACGTTCATGTTCAAACCAAACCGGATTTCCAGTTCGGTATTCTTGAACAGCATTTCCATCAGATGTTCTGGTTCGACGGCCCGGGTGCGCGGTTCGAACACTAGACGGATAAGATCGGTCGACTCATCGCGAACATCAGCCAGAAGCGGCAGCTTCTTAAGAACCATAAGATCGGCAATACGCTCGACCAGTTTGGCTTTCTGGACCTGATAGGGAATTTCAGTCACAACAACCTGGAACAGCCCGTGACTAAGCTTCTCGACTTCCCATTTGGCGCGCAGACGGAAGGAACCGCGCCCGGTGGCGTATGCTTCAAGGATATTTTCGCGCGGCTCGACCAGAACACCACCTGTCGGGAAATCCGGCCCCGGCACACACCGCACCAGTTCCGCAATCGACGTATCGGGATTGTCGATCAGCTTGATCAAGCCTGCGCAAAGTTCGCCAGCATTATGGGGCGGAATGTTGGTTGCCATACCAACCGCAATGCCCGCTGCCCCGTTTGCCAGCAGGTTCGGAAACGCTGCCGGCATAACAATCGGTTCATGGTCTTCGCCGTCATATGTCGGGCGGAAATCAACCGCATCTTCATCAAGGCCATTCATCAGCGCCGCGGCAACCGCTGTCATGCGGGCCTCGGTATAACGCATAGCGGCTGCGTTATCGCCATCAATATTGCCAAAGTTACCCTGCCCGTCGACCAACGGATAACGAACGGCAAAATCCTGTGCCAAACGCACAAGCGCGTCATAGACCGACTGATCACCATGCGGGTGATACTTACCGATCACGTCACCGACAACACGGGCGCATTTCTTGAAGCCCTGTGCCGGATCAAGTTTTAGCTGGCGCATCGCATAAAGCAGCCGCCGATGCACAGGTTTCAGACCATCGCGCACATCCGGAAGAGAGCGCGACATGATCGTCGACATGGCATAAGCGAGGTAACGTTCGCTCAACGCGTCCGCAAGGCGCGTTTCCCTGATTTGACCGGCATTGGCCGGATCGGAAGTCTTGGTGCTCATGAACGATTTTTCTTGTTGTTTGGCAGGTTGCAATAAATTCGGCAATTCAGTCCATTATCCGGCGCTCAATCACCATTTTGGCAACATACTACGGCGGGTACGGTTCTGGTCAACACAAGTCCGCATCAAAGTACGGTATTTATTTTTCACCCGCATCCGCAGATCGCCAGATATGGCTTACCAGTCTGTCGCGGGCCGCAACGGGTTTCACACCTTTTGCTTCAAAAATATCGCGATGAATGAAAAATCCGGTCAGTTTAAGCCCCTGGCGGAATTGTTCGTTCAATCCCTGTTCCCGGCTGCTTTGTGATGCCCTCCCACCGGCCAGAAATGCCGGTAATGGCAGCAAACGATCACGATATGCCGTGCCTGCGGCCTCGGAGACGGCCCGGCCACTTTTGGGTGAAACAAAGCACAGATCATCAGCAACATCGGTTGCTGCACAACGATCAAGGCTTAGCCCATAGCCAAGCTCGTCAAGCAATCCGACTTCCCACCGGATATAGGATGCCAGCCATTGCTCTGTTTTTAAGGCCGAAAGCAGTGCAACAGTACCATGATATAACGATGCATGTGCCTCGCGTTCCGGCAAAGTGACTTCAAGCATGGCACAGGCCGAACTCAATGCCATCAGCGGCCCGGGGGAAAGCAAAAGATCGGCGACATGCGCCCCGGTCAATTCACAGCGAAACTGCCCCAGATGTTCAGCCAGTCTGGCCGACCAACCCACCCGGACTTCGTTTCCGGGCTCAAGTGTGCCGCGCATGGATTTGCTGGTCGCCCCGCGTACCATACCGGCATATCGGCCATAGTCGCGCGTCAGAACCGAAAGACGTACTGAATTTTCACCGAGTTTGCGTGTGGACAGGACGATCGCATCATCACGCCAATCCATCCTGCACCTCTAGAAAAAGCCGCGTGGCACGATCAGACGGGTAACAAGAAAGAAAAGCCCGACAAGGCTTGATGCAAGGCAGATAAACGCAACAATAAAAACAATACGTTTCAATGCATTGCTGCCTTCAACCTGATCTATTGCATCATCAATCGGGTCATTGTGGTGCCTGGTCATTACGACGGTCCATTTCCATTCAAACGCCAGAGCAACCCGAGAACGAAGGTCGCAATGGCCGCCAGCAAAGCCAGAAGATTAACCGGGCGCGAAAGGAATGATTTCTCGCGCTGGATACGTTCACCATCATGCCGGTAACGGAAAGGTCGCCGAGCAACACGTGCAACGATCATCGCGGCAACGGCGCCAGCGATGATCAACACTATTCCCCAGATAGATCCGTTTTCCATATCCAAACCTGCTGGCAGGCTACAATCGTGTCTCGCTTGTCGGACATGCCTCAAGCGTTGGGATCAAGTCCCCACATCGCAAAGCGATTGGGATCATCGCCCCAGTTTTCACGCACCTTGACGAACAGGAACAGATGAACGCGACGTTCAAAAATCGCCTCAAGTTCCTTTCTGGCATCGCTGCCAAGTGCCTTGATGCGCTTGCCGCCTTTGCCGAGGATGATGGCTTTCTGGCCCTCGCGCTCGACGAAAATCGTCTGCTCCAGCTTGACCGATCCGTCCTTGCGTTCTTCCCACAGTTCGGTTTCCACCGTTGCGGAATACGGCAATTCCTGCTGTAGCTGATAATAAAGCTTTTCGCGCGTTATTTCGGCGGCCAGCAAACGCAACGGCATGTCCGAAACGTCATCTTCCGGGAACATCCAGGGACCATCTGGCATTTTCGCAGCAAGGAAATTCACCAGATCCTGTGTGCCGGAACCTTTCTTTGCCGAAATCATGAAGACATCGGTGAAAACTTCTTCGGCGAAAAACTCCTGCGACAGACGGAGAAGCTTTTCCTTGTCGGCAACCTTGTCGACCTTGTTCATCGCAAGAATCGCCTTGCGGTTCTGCGTCTTTAGCTGGTCGATGATGGCCCGAACTTCTTCTGTAATCCCTGCCCCGGCATCGATAACAAGCACAACCAGATCGGCATCGTCCGCACCGTTCCACGCGGCTTTGACCATTGCGCGGTCCAGACGGCGTTTTGGTGCGAATATGCCCGGCGTATCGATGAAAACAAGTTGCGCGTCCTCGGTCATGACGATTCCGCGCACGCGCGTCCGTGTCGTCTGCACCTTGGGCGACACAATCGATACCTTTGTACCGACAAGCTGGTTCAGAAGGGTTGATTTACCGGCGTTTGGCGCCCCGACCAGCGCCACGAACCCGCAACGCTGCTGATAAGGTAATCTGTCTTCGCTCACAGGCGTGGGAACCTCATTCATGGTTCAGTGTATCCAACATCAATTGGGCGGCCAATTGTTCCGCCTCGCGTTTCGATTTACCCTCGGCTTTGACATTTTCACCGTCGCCAGTGGTCAGCTCGATGGTAAAGATCGGTGCATGCGCTGGGCCCTGACGACCGACCATTTCATATTTCGGCAGTGGCTTGCCCCGTCCCTGCAAAAGTTCCTGCAAACGGGTTTTCGCGTCCTGCGGCGGCTTGGGCGCTTCATCAAGAAGCGGCAACCAAAGCCGTTCGATAAATTCTCTTGCCGGTTCCAGACCGCCATCAAGATAGAGTGCGGCAATCACCGCTTCCATGCAATCAGATAAAATGGCGGGATTGGTATCCGCACCGGCGGCCCGTTCACCTTTTGCCATCTGGATATGGTTACCAAGGCCAATCTGCTGCGCCAGCCTTGCGAGCGTTTCCCGGCGGACAAGCGCAACAAAACGCTTGGCCATCGCGCCTTCGCGTTCACGACCAAACCGCGTATACAGCATTTCTGCAATGACCAGTCCCAGCACCCTGTCGCCAAGAAATTCCAGCCGTTCATTGCCGCCACTCACCGCATCCTTGCCTTTGGCGGCACTGCGATGCGTCAACGCAACCCGAAGCAAATCGGGTTGCGCAAATTCGTGATCAATTTCAGCAATCAATGGCGCAGTTTCGGCCATTAGTTGACCCCTTGGAACAACCGGTCAAACCGGATGCTGCCCAAGTCATAGATCGGCTGAGAACTGTCTTTGGAATAGAACAGGAATTCTGCACGTCCAACGAGGTTCTCGATCGGGACAAACCTGAAACGCGACGGGAAGGCGCGGCTGTCCGCCGAATTGTCGCGGTTGTCGCCCATCATGAAGAAATGCCCTTCGGGAACGGTAAAGGGTTCCGTGTTGTCGCTCGGCCCCTGATCGCCAAAGATTTCGAGGATACGATGAACCTTACCATTCGGAAGTGTTTCGATATATTGCGGAACGGCAATTGCCTGCCCGCTGCCATCGGTCAGGATGTAATCCTCGATCCGGTCACGCTCGACGGTTTGGCCGTTAATCAGCAAACGACCATTGGTAACCTGAACCGTATCGCCCGGCAAACCAATAACACGTTTGATATAGTCCTGTGTCGGATCAGCAGGCAGTTTGAAAACCACCACATCGCCGCGTTCCGGCTCGGACGACATGATACGACCGGGAATCAGCGGCACGCTGAATGGCAGGCTGTGCTTTGAATATCCATAGGAAAATTTCGACACAAACAAATAGTCGCCAACCAGCAAGGTCGGGATCATCGATCCGGATGGAATATTAAACGGCTCGAACGCGAATGTCCGAACCAGAAGCGCGATCACAATGGCCCAGAAAACGGTTTTCAAGGTGTCCAGAAGTCCACCCGTTTTCTTCTTTTGCACTAGCTTTTCCATTCAGTATCTAAACCAATCATTTTTTACCAATCAATCGGCCGAAATTACCACGACCGCATTCGCCAACGGGTATTCGTCTGTCAGCGTTACATAAACTGATGCAACTTTCCCTGTCGGCGTCAATTCTTCAAGTCTTTTCAGCGCGCCGTCAATCAACACCATGTCGGGCTTGCCGCTCGGCTGATGCACAACCCCCATGGTGTTGTGATACACACCAGGACGATATCAATTACCCAAGGCCTTGGAACAGGCTTCTTT
>CAMPHD010000256.1 GCA_946885765.1 uncultured Thalassospira sp. | reverse complement strand
ATCTTGAGGCTTTGCGTGACGGATATGATGCGGTGTTTGTCGGCGTCGGGCTTGGTGCGACCAACGAGCTTGGTCTCCCGGGCGAGGCATTTGACGGTGTCGATGATGCGATTGCCTTTATCGAGCAGCTTCGTCAGACCGAGCCCAAATCCGACATGCCGGTTGGCAATAATGTGATCGTGATCGGCGGTGGCAACACTGCAGTTGATGCCGCCATTCAGGCCAAACGCCTTGGTGCAGACGAAGTCACATTGGTTTATCGCCGTGGGGCCGAACATATGTCGGCGACCGAATATGAACAGGAACTGGCCAAGATCAATGGCGTGGTTGTACGCCACTGGGCCAAACCGGTGGCGATCAAGGCCAATGGCAAGCTGATCGGCATGGAGTTCGAGAAAACGGAACTTCGGGACGGCAAGCTTGTCGGGACTGGCGAGACATTTGAAATTCGTGCGGACCAGATACTCAAGGCCATCGGTCAGAAAATCAAAGCAGATGACCTTGCCGGAATGGAAATCACCGGGGGCAAGATAGTGGTCGACGAAAATTACCAGACAACCGCCTCTGGCATATTTGCCGGTGGGGATTGCATCAAAAGTGGCGAGGACCTGACAGTTCAGTCGGTCGAAGACGGCAAACAGGCCGCGCACGCCATCGATGTATTCCTTAAAACCGCCTGAGCCAGAAAGGGAGAGAGAAAATGGCTGATCTAAGCTGTAAAATTGCCGGGATCGATTCACTGAACCCGTTCTGGCTGGCCTCTGCACCGCCGACTGACAAGAAATACAACGTTGTTCGTGCCTTTGATGCCGGGTGGGGCGGGGTTGTCTGGAAGACGCTGGGGATCGATCCGCCGGTGGTCAACGTATCGTCGCGCTATGGCGCGCATCATGACCAGAACCGCCGTCTGTTGGGGATCAACAATATCGAACTGATTTCCGACCGGCCGCTTTCGGTCAACCTTCAGGAAATCCGCGAATGCCGTAAAGAATATCCCGATCATGTGATCATCGGATCCATGATGGCCCCGATTGAAGAACGGGCGTGGAAGGACCTTGCCCAGCAAATCGCCGAAAGCGGCGTGCACGGCATCGAACTTAACCTTGGCTGCCCGCACGGCATGTGTGAACGCGGCATGGGATCGGCCATCGGGCAGGTGCCTGAAATGGTCGAGCAGGTCACGCGCTGGGTCAAGGACGCGGTCGATATTCCGGTCTTTACCAAACTGACGCCGAACATCACCAACATCCTGTGGTCGGCGGAGGCAGCACTTAAGGGCGGGGCGGATGCCGTGTCGCTCATTAACACTGTTAACTCGATCATTTCGGTCGATCTCGACAGCATGGTTCCCGAGCCGATTGTTGATGGCAAGGGGACGCATGGCGGTTATTGCGGATCGGCGGTGAAGCCGATTGCGCTTAACATGGTGGCCGAAATTGCCCGCACACCGGAAACCCGTGATCTGCATATTTCCGGTATCGGAGGCATCACCACATGGAAAGATGCAGTTGAATTCATGGCGTTGGGATCAAATGCGGTGCAGGTCTGCACGGCTGCGATGATTTATGGTTTCCGGGTCGTTGACGATCTGATTGATGGCATGAGCCAGTGGATGGATGACAAGGGTTACACCAGTGTCGAACAGTTCACGCGTGCGGCCGTGCCGCAGGTCGCGAACTGGAACGAGCTTAACATGAATTACGATACCAAGGCGGTGATCAACCCCGACAGTTGTATCGAATGTGGCCGTTGCCACATCGCATGCGAGGATACATCGCATCAGGCGATTGCGATGAATGTCAAGGAAGACGGTCATCGTGAATTTGTCGTCATCGACGAGGAATGCGTTGGTTGCAACCTTTGCTATCACATTTGTCCGGTGCCTGATTGCATCACCATGGAACCGGTCAAAACCGACAAGCCTTACATGACCTGGCCGGAACATCCGCTTAACCCGATGCGGCAGGCTGCCGAGTAATCCCAAGCCGGAAGACAGACAAAAGGATATCTACATGACCGTTCAACCAAGTGTGCGTAATCTGTCGATCAATGGCGACCGGCTTTGGGACAGCCTGATGGAAATGGCCAAGATTGGCAAAACCGCCAAGGACGGCGTTTGCCGTTTGGCGCTGACCGATCTGGATCGCGAAAGCCGCGATTTGTTCATCAAATGGTGCAAGGCCGAGGGATGCACGATCCGTATCGACAAGATGGGCAATATCTTTGCCCGTCGTGAAGGCAAAAATCCCGACCTGCCGCCGGTTGTGATCGGAAGCCATCTTGATAGCCAGCCCACGGGTGGCAAGTATGATGGCGTTTATGGGGTACTTTCGGGCCTTGAAGTGATCCGCACGTTAAACGAAGCCAAGTATGAAACCGAAGCGCCGCTTGAGGTCGTAAGCTGGACCAACGAGGAAGGGTCGCGCTTTGCCCCGGCGATGGTCGCATCGGGCGTTTTTGCCAAGGTCTTTGAACTTGAATACGGTCATTCACGCGCCGATGTCGATGGCAAGACGATGGGCGGGGAACTGGAACGTATCGGCTATCTTGGCGATGACGAAGCCACGATTGATGCCCATCCGATGGGGGCCTATTTCGAGGCGCATATCGAACAGGGCCCGATCCTTGAGGATGAAGGCAAGGATATCGGTATTGTCACCGATGCTCAGGGGCAGCGCTGGTATGAAATCAAATTCACCGGTGTCGAAGCTCATGCCGGGCCGACCCCGATGAAAACCCGCAAGGATGCGTTGCTGGGGGCTGCGCGTGTGGTTGATCTGGTCAACAGGATCGGTCTGGATCGATCCCCACTGGCCTGTGCCACGGTGGGGATGATGCAAATCCATCCCAATTCGCGCAACGTGATCCCGGGCGAGGTGTTCTTCACCGTTGATTTCCGCCATCCTGATGACGGGGTTCTGGCCGATATGGACAAGGCCCTTCGCGAAGGGGTCGAGAAAATCGCATCCGACATCGGCCTTAAGACCGAGTTGGAACAGATTTTCTATTACGCACCGGTGCCGTTTGACAAAACCTGTGTCGATGCGGTGCGTAATGCCGTTGAAATTGGCGGATATTCCGCGCGCGAAATCGTATCGGGTGCCGGTCATGATGCCTGCTATCTGGCACAGGTGACCCCGACCGCGATGATCTTTATCCCGTGTGTTGATGGCATTTCACATAATGAGATCGAGGAAGTTCACAAACACTGGTCGGATGCGGGCGGGCAGGTTTTGCTGCATGCCGTTCTGGCCAAGGCCGACGAAACAGTCATGACGCAATCGGTTTAGGCGATATCAATTACCTCCCCTGAATACTCCAGACTGGACCGGCCTTTGTGCCGGTCTTTTTTTACATCAGTCCGACACCCTTGAGGATGATGCGGACCACATTTTCCTTGGCTTCGGCGAACTGTTCGTCGCTAAGCGGCTGATCATCGTTAAAGATTTCAATCTGTCGGGAAAAGTCGGCGTAATGCTGGGTGGTGGCAAAGATCATATACATCAGCGAGTAGGGCTCGATATCATCCATCTTGCCTTCGGCGATCCAGCGGCGAATCACCACAACGCGACCGTCAAGCCAGCTTTTGACCGTTGTTGAGATATAGTCGTTGGCAAATTTTGCGCCACGAATGATTTCATGTGCCCAAACGCGCGAACCGTGCGGGCGGGCGCGTGACAGATCCATCTTGGCTTCGATATAACCGCGAAGTGCTTTGGCCGGGTTGGGGCTGCTGTCAAACTGCATGGCTGCTTCAAGCCAGTGATCGCAGATATCTTCCATGATGCGGCGATAAAGGGCTTCTTTGGTGCTGAAATAGTAATGCACATTTGCCTTGGGCACGTTGGCAATTTCGGCGATCCGCGCGGTGGTTGCCCCCTTGAAGCCGTAATCGGCAAAAACCAGTTCGGCAGCGGCGAGAATTTGCTCTTCGTTTTCCTGACGAATGGCGGCCTTGTGTGCGCCGTTCAGTCCGGATTTGATTGCAGTCATCGACGTTCCCCGAAATTGCGTCATTTATCTTGACCGTTTGGTCAGGTTAAAATAATCTCTACTTTAGATACTAAAAAGCAAGCTTAAAATACGCGCCGAACCAACCGGGTATGTCCAAAATTTTGAACAACACCGGTGAAAGATAAACAGAAATTCGGTGCCGTAAACAAAAATCAGGGTCGCTGAAATGGCATTTGGCAGTCGAAAATTCGAAACCAGTTCCCGGTGACTTTAAAGCGCTAGTGCATGGGAGATTCCCGTGCTAACGATTTTTCTGCACCCTTATCAGGTGTAGTCCAAACCACCCTATGTGCGACATATCGCTCAGTCGGGGTGGTGTGGTATTTAATAAAGTCGGACATTGATTTGGCCCGCCAAAACGATGTCAGGGAAGCCCAAGAAAGGTACGGGAGACCTTTTTATGACAGCCACCACAAAAATCAGCCGACCGAACGATCTTTCGGCATTCTGGATGCCGTTTACGGCGAACCGTCAGTTCAAGCAGGCCCCACGCATGCTTGTCAGTGCGGAAGGCATGTATTATCAGACCGATGACAACCGCCAGATTCTGGATGGTACTGCCGGGCTTTGGTGCTGCAACGCCGGTCACAAACGCCCCAAGATCGTCGAGGCGGTCAAGGCACAGATGGACGAACTGGATTATGCTCCGGCATTCCAGATGGGCCATCCCAAGGCGTTCGAGCTTGCCAGCCGTTTGGCTCAGCTTATGCCGGGCGATTTGAACCACGTTTTTTATACCAATTCCGGTTCTGAATCGGTTGAAACCGCGCTTAAGATCGCGATTGCCTATCATCGGGCACGCGGGGATGGGCAGCGGACCCGTCTGATCGGCCGTGAACGTGGCTATCACGGTGTTAACTTTGGCGGTATTTCGGTCGGTGGCATTTCCGGCAACCGCAAGACCTTTGGCCAGATGCTGGGCGGGGTTGATCATATCCGTCATACCTATCTGCCTGATGAAAACGGTGTTACCCGCGGCATGCCGGAACATGGTGCGTTTCTTGCCGATGATCTGGAACGTATTTGCGCGCTGCATGATCCGTCAACTATCGCGGCCGTTATTGTTGAGCCGGTTGCAGGATCGACCGGTGTTCTGATCCCGCCGAAGGGCTATCTGGAACGCCTGCGCGAGATTTGCACCAAGCATGGTATTCTTCTGATCTTTGATGAAGTCAGTACCGGTTTCGGTCGCCTTGGTGCCCCGTTTGCCGTTGATTATTTCGGCGTTCAGCCGGATCTGGTGACGACGGCAAAGGGGCTTACCAACGGGACGATCCCGATGGGGGCTGTTTTCGCGACTGACGACATCCATGATGCTTTTATGTCCGGCC
>CAMPHD010000255.1 GCA_946885765.1 uncultured Thalassospira sp. | reverse complement strand
GATTTGTTCTTTTATTTATGGCATAAGAGAAAAGTCAACGGGAGAAATGCACCCGAACCGAAACCCGCGAGGCCTTGTGCCTTGCGGGTTTTTGCGTTGTGGGGCGGATGAAAGAGGTGATCGGGATGCAGCAGCAAAGACGCAGAGCGGGCGGCGGGGCGACCCGCAGGATGTTGATCGGCGGATGGCGGAGCCATTATGGCGGCGTTCTGCCCTAGGATTAAGGGGGCTAACCCGGTCATTTGTCATGACGGGAGAGGTGCGTCTTTTTGGCAAGGGAGCGTTAAATTCGCCGGGAGCGGCGGCAATGGCAGCATGGGCAGCGGTGCGTTGGGGCCTGTAGACGGTGGACCGATGGGGGCCGTACGCCCGAAGTCCGTCTGCGGGCCAAACTGACGGACGCCCGAAATGTGTCCGGGCTTCACCGGTTGCCGGAAGTGTCGCCAAGGCCGGAAGGATGGCAATGGCAGCAGCAAGCCGTGGCCGCCGACGATGGACAGGGCTGACAGGTATGAGGACCGTGCGCCCGAAATCCGTTTGTTGGTGAGTTTGGCGCAAGCCCGAGCCTTGTCTGAACGCCGGAATGGCAGGTTGCTGCCGTGGCCGGAAGGTGAGCGACGTCGGCCAAAAGTCGGATGGTGGTTGATCGGCGAGGTTGGCGAAGGCCCGGGGTTTATCCGGGTTTCGGCGGTTGCGAGAAGTCGGGTTTTGGGACCGGTTTGAGTGGCGTCGTCTGCGCTTTCGGGGTCGTCTGCCGATCTGCCGATGGAGGCCCCCGTCGATTGCGCGGATCGAAAATGATCAGGATGAGTCCAGCCTGCGCTGGTCGGTCGAACGGATGATGCAGGAATTAAGCAACCCGCAACCGGGTGGTTTTCTGGTGCTGCAACATCTGGCGCATACGGTGCTGGTGCACGCCCTTCGGCTGCATCTGAGCAATGCGCAAGTCAGCGGTCAAAGTGACTGGGTCAACGAAACCGGCCCAAAGCCCCCCAACATCCCCGACTGGTTCGCGGCGCTATCGGATAAACAGATCGCAACCGCGATTGCCTGCATCCATGAGGACCCCGCCCATCTTTGGACGCTCAAGGAACTGGCCCGCCATGCGGGCATGTCACGCTAGGCCTTTGCCGCCCAGTTCCGCGACCTCGTTAGCGTCCCGCCGATAGCCTATCTGCCCCGCTGGCGGATGCTGCTTACGGACGACCACCTGACCCATTCGGGGTTGCCGATTTCGGAAATTGCCCTGTCGGTGGGATATGAGTCTGAAAGTGCGTTCAGTACGGCGTTTAAACGGGTGATGGGGTGTGCGCCGAGGCGGTTTGGGAAAGATAATGGCTATAATATTGAAAGGAACTTCCAAATATAAACCGTTATCTTTTTTTGTTTTATTCCTCAATTTTCTCTTCTTCATCTAGTTTTAGTCCTGAAGACGAAAACCCGACGAACATTGCACCCGAGAATTTTTTTTCACCATCGACAGAAACATAAACCGCAAAGTCTCCCTCCTCCACAGGTACATACTCGGACCTGGTAAATGTCCGAAATGCAACTAACGGACGCTGTTCTCCAACAACCTCCTCTAACTCGTCTGATATCTGAATTTCAAGCGTATCAACGTAAACATCCTCTCCCGGAGCATGTATTTCTATTTCAACCTTAGAATCTGAAGATGGCTTTTCAAACAAACGAACCCAAAGTCCAATTACAAGCTTATTTGCATTTGGATCAATATCTTCCAACATCATATGCGTATATCCGCCATGAATAACCATACGACCATCTTTTAGTTGATCAATGGCTTCAGCGAAGATGCAAAACGTATCAAAAAGCATGACTAGATCCCTGAGGATAAAACGTACAAATCTTTTTTGTCAGCCTTTGCAACCGTTACTTTATTCGGTTTCGTTATGGTTGGCTTCGCCATATACCAGCTTGAGGCTCTATATTCTGGAGCATGCTCAGGACGGATTTCGACATCAACATAACAACCAAGAGCCGTGGCAAAGTCCGAGAGTGTTTCCAGTGTCATGTTATGAGGCGATTTCAAACGTCTGCTAATGAACGATTTATGCCTTCCCAATCGATCAGCCAAAACCGTTACAGTTATACCCTCAAGGTCGACTGCCTCGTCAAAGGCATGAACGAGCTTATCCTGAACATCATGCAATAGGTCTGCACGTGCCAATTCGTATTCACAAATTTTTGGCGGCTCATAAGACATCTTTTGGCAACTCCGAGGTAATGCAAGGTGGCGGATCAAGATTTATCTTCTTAATAAACTCAATCACTTCTTCTTTCTTATCTTTAAAACCCTTAGAATCAAGTTCACAGCGCAGAGCACCAGTTACCCCAATAAATACGGCTCTCTTGTAAAAATATCCAAAAACTCGCACTCCCTGAGGACGAAATGTCCAAACAGGTTGACGAACGTCTAGCTTTTTATACTCGTCCGTTAGAACAAAACGTTCGCCTGTAATAAAACGTTTTAGAAGGCTATGTGTGTAAGCGTTTGGTGAAACACGATGACCTCGCTCGCAAGGCACATTCGGTAAATCTTCATCGAACCACACTTTCAGGCTTTGACTTATATAAATTGAACGCTGGCGATGCTCCCTCGCTTTAAGCTTGGGTCTGTAAGTAACAAGGTCACCGTCGTCCACTACATTTGATATTGTTGCCATAAAAGTCAACTACCAATTCGGATATATCATATATGCTATTTGGTCATATGCCTGGAATTTAAGCTATACCTTCATGAAGATAAACGAATTAAACTAAAAGTAGCAACAACCTTCCAATTGAAGAAAATACTTTGCTAGCCGAGAGTAAGCCAACACTACACTAAAGCTGCGTGCCTCGCTTTCTCGCGAACCCACGGGGGCAAGCCCGATCCAAGGATGCCAATTAAAAACCCCCTCAGGCGGAGCCATGAGGGGGTTTTTAATTGGTAGCCGAGGAGGGACTTGAACCCCCGACACGCGGATTATGATTCCGCTGCTCTAACCAGCTGAGCTACTCGGCCACAGAGTATGTATAGGGTATCTATTCTGCGGGTTCCGTAAGCGCCGGAACGGGGCGGTTTTTACGTCAGGGAACCGCCCCCGTCAAGCGCCTTTTTGACGTTTTGCGGAAAAAAGATATCCGCAAAACCGGCAGGTGAGCAAATGCCCCGCCTGCCCGCTTTATGGATGATCAGGCCGGTTATCACGCCGCCGTTGGGGCATGTGCCGCCAGAAGTTCCTGACGGGTGATCCAGCCGCCGCCCATCACCCGGTCGCCGGCATAGAAAACGCCCGCCTGCCCCGGTGCGATGCCAAACTGCGGGTCGTGCAGTTCGATGCGGGCCGCACCCGGCCCTTCGGGGTAGATGGTGGCCGGAGCCGGTGCCATGGCGGAACGCAGTTTGACTTCGACCTCGACCCCGCTTGGGTCAATCGCGTCACCATCAAGCCAGTTCAGTTCCTTGACATAGACCATCTGGATCGCAAGGGCCGATTTCGGGCCGACCACGACCTGCCGGGTTTCGGGCAGGAGTTTGACGACATAAAGCGGTTCGGCCGTGCCACCGATGTTAAGACCGCGCCGCTGGCCGATGGTGTAATGGATCAGGCCGCGATGATCGCCCAGCACATTGCCATCAAGATCAACGATCTGGCCCGGTTCACCGGCTTCGGGGCGGAGCTTTTCGACCAGACGGGCATATTTGCCGTCCGGAACAAAGCAAATGTCCTGACTGTCGGGCTTATCAGCCACTTCAAGGCCGAATTTGGCGGCAAGCGCACGGGTTTCGGCCTTGCTCATCAGATGGCCGAGCGGGAAGCGCAGGAAATCGAGCTGTTCCTGTGTGGTGGTGAACAGGAAATAGCTTTGATCGCGATTGGGATCGGCCGCGCGGTGCAGTTCGGCATGGCCGTTGGCACCGAGTTTGCGCTGCACGTAATGGCCCGTCGCCATGCAATCGGCGCCAAGGTCATGTGCGGTTTCCAGCAGATCGCGGAATTTGACCGTCTGATTGCATTTCACGCACGGGATCGGGGTTTCGCCGCGCATATAGCTGTCGGCAAAATCATCGATCACTTCTTCGCGGAAGCGTGATTCGTAATCGAGCACGTAATAGGGAATGTCGATATCCTCGGCCACCTTGCGCGCATCATAGATATCGCGCCCGGCACAGCAGGATTTTGCCCGCGAAGGCGCATTGGCACCCATATCGTAAAGCTGAAGGGTAATGCCGACCACGTCATATCCTTCGGACTTCAGAAGGGCCGCAACGGCGGAGCTATCGACCCCGCCCGACATGGCAACAACCACGCGGGTATCTTTTGGGGCTTTGTCAAAGCCAAGAGAGTTCATTTTTTCCTACCCATCCGCGGGTCAAGGCCGCGGCGACAAGAAGTTGATGTAAAATAGCGGCAGACCGAGACCAGTATCGGCGTCCGGTCCATGATCCCTGCCCCGCGTCATTCCCGCGAAGGCGGGAATCCAGCCTTACCCGGTATGCCGCGACGTGCGGCGATATGGATTCCGGGTCTGCGCTTCGCTTCGCCCGGAATGACGGGAGGAGCAAAGCGGGTAGAGATCAACAAACCGGGCGGTTTTAACCAGCCCAGAAAGCATGTTCGCACTCATATAAGGCATCTGCGCCTATTTTGCCAGATCAAGCCCCATCTGCCAGAAATCGGCTTCAAGGCGGCTTGCCTTGGCGAAGGTTTCCGTCAGCCCCTCGACCCTTGCATCACCCCCGCGGGTTTGCGCGGTATGTTCCAGAAGATCAATCTCGGCCTTTGCCACGTCCTGAAATTCGGTCGAGGCATACATCTCGATCCAGGGGCGGTACGGATTTCCATCGAGCCTTGTATCAGAACTTGCCATCAGGCGGTTTGCGATTTCGGCATAGCCAACCATACAGGGCATCAGGGCGACCTGAAGATCAACCACATCGCCACGCGCACCACAATCGAGCACATAACGGGTATAGGTGATGCAGGCGCGTGCTTCGGGCTCTGCCACGATATCGGCCTCAGACAGGCCCCAGCCTTTGCAGAAGTCGAGATGCAGGCTCATTTCCATATCAAGGATCGCATGGACCGTGCCGGAAAACTGGCGCATGGTGCGCAGGTCATCGGCCTTGTAGGTCGCGAGTGCATAGGCGCGGGCAAACTGGATCAGGAACAGGTAATCCTGAATGAGGTAGTGTTTAAAGGCTGCTTCCGGCAGGGTTCCATTGCCAAGCTGTTTGACGAAGTCGTGGCAGACATAGCTTTGCCATGCATCGGGGGCGTTGGCGCGCAATCGGCCAAACAGGCTTTGGGCCGGGATGATATCGGTGAAGGTGTCGGTCATGGTTGTCAAAGC
>CAMPHD010000254.1 GCA_946885765.1 uncultured Thalassospira sp. | reverse complement strand
GGGTGACTTCGTATCGTCCGCCAAACCCTGCATTGGATTTTCCGACATGATGACTGCATCCTGGGCCTGCCAGCGCGAAAGCTGGCTTTCGATCAATCCGCAACTGACGATCTCCGATGACGGTTCCCGGATCGGGAATGTGCCAATGGTCGGGGCGGATGATGGCGGGTTTGATGGTGCCGCGCATTCCGACCGGTTCTGGCAGGATGGATATTTCCTGATTGATGATCTTTTGCCGGTCGACAGCCTTGCGCAATTGCGTGCCGGGATCGCAGCACTGGTGACCAACGGTTTGCCGCCCGCAATGATCTATCTGTATGACGAGGCGTGGCAGGTTTTCATGCGGCTTCGCCCGTTGCTAAACCATTTTCTGGGCGACCGGGTCAGGCTGCTTCCGCATTTTTGGGCTTGGCATATCGATCCGCATCAGGATGGGCGGGGCTGGCCGCCGCACAGGGATTATCAGGGTGAAAGCGTCATTGGCGATGACATGCTGATCAGTTTGTCGCTTTGGGTGCCACTGGGCGTTGCAAACCCGGATAACGGATGTATGTACGTATTGCCGCGTTCATTCGAAAAGTGTTATCCTCGACCGGTTGCTAAACCGGAAGATGTTGCCTTGCAAGATGTTCGGGCATTGCCCGCCAGACCGGGGACCGTGATGGGATGGCGGCAGGATTTGTATCACTGGGGTGGTCGGGCAAGCGCCTTTGCCACGGAGCCAAGGGTCAGCCTGTCGCTTGAATTTCAGAATGCGGCATTCGATCCGATGGCGGACCGGTTGCTTGATCTGGACTACCCGCCGGTTTTTCGCGAACGGCTTGAACTGATCGTGCAGCAGTTTGAAAAGTACCGGCATATGCAATTGATGGATGATCGGACTCTGAAATGGGCCAAAGACATTCTTGGCAATTGCAGGGAACTGTGACGGGGGCGTGGTTTGACCGCTTCCGTGCCTTACCGGCATACAAGCAACGGTCAAAAAGACCAGAACCGGGGTCAATGCGAATATGCCCAAGATACTGAGCCTGACCGGTATCTCGTTTTTTGCCTTTTGTGCAATTGCCCCTGTCTTCATGTATTTCACGTCCCTGTCCGATGAGCAGGTCGGCAGCGTTACCATTTCGATCATTGTGGTTGTCGAATTCATCGCCCTGCTGTCCATGTGTCTGGGTGGCATCGTTTTCGATATTACCAAGCGCAAGCAGATTCTTTATGTCGCGGCCTCAATGGGGCTTTTGCTGATTAGCGATTTGCTGGGAATGCCCAAACTGTTCGAAACCCGCCCGGTGATAGGAGGCGAACAGGCGCTTGGGACTTTTACCGGATTGTTGATTCTGGTTTTGCGGTTTGGGTCGTTTTCTTTTCTGGTTCTGAGTTGGCATGTCGCAAACAAATCGGAAAACCGGCCGGGAAATGATCTGGCATGGGGAACGGTTCCGGGCATCTTTGCCGTGGGTCTTGTCGTTCAGGTTTTTCTGATCTGGCTGGTACCGGAATTTTCAAGCGACTTTACCGGTGTATTGGAAAATATAAGCACTCTTATCCTGTTTCCGACCATGATCATGCTGATCATGGCTGCGGCCGGGTATATGGTCCGATGCTATTTCCAGTTCAGGCTTTCGGAATGCCTGCTGGCCGTCGCATTTCTGATCGGATGTTTCAACCATCTGGCCCTGTTTGCCTTTGGGCCGGACAATGCCGATATGGTTGCGCGTTTTATCATTCCGTCGAGGTTGCTCAGCTATACCTGTGCGATGCTGTTTATGCTGCTTGAATTGCGTGATCACTATCGTCAGTCATTTCAGGCAAGTTCCGCGAAAAGCCAGTTCCTTGCCACGATGAGCCATGAAATCAGAACACCGTTGAACGGGGTTCTGGGCATGGCGCAACTGCTGCGGCAAAGCGATCTCGACGCGGCCCAGAAGGAGCGTGTCGGCGCGATCCTTTCTTCGGGGCGGGCATTGATGGCGCTTTTGAACGATATTCTCGATATGAGCAAGATTGAGGCCGGGCGTGTCGAACTTGAAAAGCGTCCGTTTCATCCTTCTGACATCACATATGACATTTTTCGTGCAATCGGTGATATGGCACGGGAAAAGAACCTTGTACTGCGATGTGATGATGCTGCACTGGCGGATCGCATTTTTGTCGGGGACGAGGTCCGGTTTCGCCAGATCCTCTGGAACCTGCTATCCAATGCGGTGAAATTTACCCGCAAGGGGTCGGTGCGGCTTGAAGTCAAATCCAGCCTGGATATACCCGAACAAATGCGTGCACCGCCAGACGGGGAAGAGCTGTTTCATTTCGCGGTTATCGATACAGGGATCGGCATCGCGCCTGAACGGCGAGAGCAGATATTTGCCCCGTTCAGTCAGGGCGACAATTCGACGACACGGCAGTTTGGTGGAACCGGGCTTGGACTTTCGATTGCCCATAGCCTGATCGAACTGATGGGCGGGACGATCAGGGTCGAAAGTGTCGAGGGACAAGGTACGCGATTTGATTTCTGGCTGCCGTTCGAGGCGCAAAAAGCCGATATACATGATCGGGATTCTGGGCAGCATGCCGTTGCTATCGTCGGGGACAGCGTGCTTTCGGGGTATCGTGTCCTTGTTGCCGAGGACAATGAAATCAATGCCAATGTTATTGGCGGGTTATTGCAACGTCATGGCCTGATGGTCGATATCGTTCCCAACGGACGAGAGGCTGTGCATGCGTTCCAGAGCGGCGGTTATGATGCGATCCTGATGGATGCACACATGCCGGTTCTGGACGGCGAGGGGGCGACCCGCCATATCCGCGAACTTGAACGGGTGACACGTGGGGGGCGCATACCCATCATTTGCGTAACGGCGGAGGCATTCAATGACCGGCATCGCGATTTTCTGGCCGCCGGTATGGACGAGGTTATGACAAAACCGATCGAAGAGCGCAGGCTTTATAGTGTTCTTCTTCGTTTCCTGCGAAACCGCAACCGTGTTGGCCAAGGTCGCGACGTGGTCGATGACTCCGGAAAACCGACCTCGATACGGGTCGGGATCGGGTCAAACGGGCAGCCGACCTTGATCGGGGGAAGTCTGGTTCAGACCGGGGAGGAAAGCGGGGCCGAACTTGTCATCACATCCCCGCCACAAGACAGTGCTACCCGAACGGAAGAAAGATCAGTGCTAATCGATACGGCGCGTTTCAATGAAATGAGCATTATGTTGGGTACGGGCGATATGGCTCGTCTGGTCGATATGCTGCCTTCGTCCTATCAGGAAGAACGCGCAAAGATTATTGCGGCAATAGCCAAAGGTGACCGCGAAAGTATGCGCGTGGCGGCCCATACGATCAAGGGAATGGCATCGAACCTGGCGGCGGTGAAGCTGGCGGCATCTGCCCGCGCGCTTGAGCTTTATGACGGCGAACTTGACGGTACAATCCATGACCGGATTGCGAAACTAGATCACCTTGCGCAGGACACTGCAGATGCCATGCGCAAGGCGCTTCGGGTTTGAAACCGGACCGGTGTGCCCGTTCTGAGAGGGAGCCACGCACACCAAGCTTTGGATGGTTTCGTTTTAACGGGTAATGAGGTCAAGCTGATGGCGTGAAATTGCCTCGTTGCCGGTTTGGGTGACAATGACCGAATGACCGGGGCACATGGCGATGCCGCTGTCGCTATCCATCAGGATCATGTGCAGGAAATACACCATGCCGGGTTCGGCAATCACCGGGTTGCCGTGATAGAACATCGGCCAGTCCATCCAGTTCGGCGCAAAGGTCGTGCCCATCGAATAGCCGCAGGCATTCAGGCGGTGTGCCCGCATTCCGCCCGCATCGCAAACGCGCGCATAGGCATCGAAAACATCGCCGATTGGTTCGCCCGGTTTAAGTGCCGCGCGACAGGCCTCCATGGCCTCGGTCGCCACCTTGTGCATTTCAACGTGGCGTGATGTCGCTTTGCCAACAGGAATGGTGCGCATCATCGCGGCATGATAATGGCGGTAGGCACCTGCCCATTCCAGCGTGATCTGGTCACTGTCGGCCAGGTGTTTGCGCCCCGTGAAGTAGCGGCACAGCAATGCGTCGCGTCCGGCACCAATGATGAATTCATTGCCGGGATAATCCCCGCCACCTTTGAAAATGGCACCTTGCATGGCGGCCAGAATATCACCTTCAAACGCACCTGCATGAACGGTTTCAAGGGCGGCATCCCATGCATCGTCGGCAAGGCTGGCGGCGGTGCGGATATAATCCAGTTCGGCCGGACTTTTGACAACGCGCAGTTCCGATACCAGACGGGATGCATCGGTAAGTGTGCAGAAACCGTCAAGTGCGGCATCAAGTTTTTTGCCATTGGCAGCGGTCAGGCCATAGGCTTCATATTCGACACCAAGCTTTTTGCCGCCACAGCCAAATTCAGCCAGCATATCGCGCAATTGCAGGGCCGGATTGACATCAGGACCGTCAACCCAGATGCGAATATCGTCGATGTCGGATGTGTGCTGCGCCTGGCGCAGGTCGGGCGCGCGGGTAATCAGCGCAACTCGTCCATCGGCCCCCAGATACAGGCACTGAAAAAATACATAACCGAACGTGTCATACCCTGTCAGATAGAACATGCTTTCCTGACGAAACATCAGCAGGCCGTCCAGCCCGGCAGCTTCGAGGCTGGCAACCGTTTTTGCACGACGGGCTGCCAGTTCGGCGCGTTCAAAATGCAATGCCATTGGCATATTCCCTGATTGTGATTGTTGATTTGCCGCTGACGCTAGCAAACTCCGTGAACAGGAAATAGCAAAAACTACGATCTGACGATGTTTTATTGATAAATTATATTCATTGACCGATGTGGGATCGGGAATTTCCATTTCAGATTATGACTTTGCGGGAAAAATCGGTAAATTTTATTCGAAAACATAGACATTCCGTCATTTCGCCCCACATCAAGTATAATGGCAGTGTCATAAAGGGCATTGAAATAGCCCGATGCCAGTTCCGCTTAAGACCATCCCCTCAGGAGGCAAAAGTGGCTAGCTATCAGAAACTTTCTAGAACCACACCAGGAACGTCACCACGAGACAGACAGTTCGAACCGGCCTATGAAAAATGGCGTCGGGATGATCTTTATTACCTTGCCAAGCAGCATGGGATAGAGAACCGCGCAGATATGTCGACCGATGAACTGGCCCGGGCGTTGCGCGACATCAGATAGGTGTATGCGCGTTTTTGCCAATATCATTCAGCATCGCGCTTTTGCGGAGATGCGCATGATTTGCTGTGTCCGATGATATCACAACATCGTTTTGCAAGGTAACAGTACGGTTAAATTTGCCCTGCATGCTTGCCCGTTGCCAGACGGGCATCATACCTTTCCTGCGGCCAATTGA
>CAMPHD010000253.1 GCA_946885765.1 uncultured Thalassospira sp. | reverse complement strand
GCTCGCCGATGCTGCACTCGCCGACCGCGCACCCGATGCCGACGATGTCGAAGCATGGGTCTATTTCGCCAAAAACACCTATGGCCGCGTTGATGTGATGTTTAACAATGCCGGCGTCATGCCCCTTTCGCCACTTGCCGAACTGAAAATCGACGAGTGGAACAAGATGATCGATGTCAATATCCGTGGCGTTCTGAACGGTATTGCTGCCACTCTGCCATTGTTCAAGGAACAGGGCGGTGGTCATATCATCAACACCGCATCCATCGGGGCGCATCTGGTATCGCCGACCGCCGCGGTTTACTGCGCCACCAAATACGCCGTATGGGCCATTTCAGATGGCCTGCGTCAGGAAAGCCGGGATATCCGCGTTACCATGGTTTCGCCGGGTGTTACCGAAACCGAACTTGGCAACGACATTACCGATGACAGTGCCAAGGGGTTCCTTGGCGAAATACGTAAAACAGCACTCAGTCCAATTTCCATCGCCTGGTCAGTCCTGTATGCCATTGCCCAGCCCGAAAGTGTTGACGTGAACGAGATCATCGTGCGCCCGACGGCATCGGCATATTGATCCGTACCGCCCAAGGAGGCCCGCATGGCACGTCATATGTTTGCGTCTTCGATTACCAGTCTTCTGATGCTGTTTTCCAGCACAGCCACCGCACAAGAGGATACCGTTATGCCCGGAACCGCATCAAATGATCCGCATCCCTATGTCGGCATGTGGGTCACGGCAGACGGCAATATCCGTCAGGAATTGCTGGCCAATGGGCGTTATGACGAGGCACGTGGCAATCGGCAGTCCGCCTATCAGGGACGTTACGAAATTTCCGGCAATCACATCGATTACTGGGATGATACCGGCTTTACCGCAGATGGTTATTTCGAAGATGGCGTTCTGTATCACGCCGGAATGGTGATGTATCGCCAGCCGCTGCAATAGATATCCGAATTTCAGAGCCCCACTGCACCGGTTAACCCGATGCAGAACCCGCAAGGAACGGTATCCAATGGATGCCGTTCCTTTTTCATATGTGAAATCTTTGCCGATGATTAGCTTGCAGTCGCAGACACATTGCCGGTCGCGATGCTCAATTCGCCTGCCGTCGTAAAGGTAAACAGATCAATCAGTTCGGAAAGTCCGCGCACATCCATTTGCCCGATCTTGCGAAAATCATCCGCAGCAAGATACTTCGTCGTTGTCCCCGAAATCAGAACATCGGTCCCGAGTTCCTTGTTCATGACTTCGAGCCTTGCGGCAAGGTTCACCGTATCACCATGCACGGTATAATTCTGTCGTCCGCCACCGCCGACACTGCCCGCAATCACCGTTCCGGTGCAGATTCCGATGCGTGTACGGACATGGATACCGGCGAAATCCCGGCTTTGCACAAGGTCGGAAATCTCGCGCGCGGCCCGCACGGCACATCCGGCATGATCGGGGTCCTCCGCCGGGACATTGAACGTCGCCAGAACCGCATCGCCCTGAAACTGGGTGATCACACCATGATGACGGGTGATGATCTGCGACACTGCGTCAAAATAGGTATTGAGTACCTCGACAATTCCTTTCGGACCGATGGTTTCGGTCAGCTTGGTGAAATCGGCCAGATCGGCAAACAGAATGGTTGCCTCCCGCTCGACCGGGGCCAATGACCCGCGTTTGGAAATCAGCACCTCGGCCACGGCAGGCGGCACATATTGCCCGAAAATATCGGAAATGGCGCTGCGTTCCTGTTCTGCCTCGATCTGGCGACGGACCGTATGGCGTGCACGCCACATGACCGATGCAATCAGGCAGGCCACGACAAAAAGCGCAATGCTTTCCTGTATTCTGCTGCCGGTGCCAATGAAGTCTGGGCTGTAAAAATAAGTGATGAAAGTTTCCGTATCGGGCGCAATACCCATATCGCCCCAGTCATAGGTCTGCGTCATGTTGCGGATGGCAAAACCAAATGCCCCCATCCATCCGGCAACCCCGCAAATGCCGGCCCAAAGCACCAGACCCGGTGAAAAGCTGAAGGCCGCAATGCCCAGAATAACAAAATAGAATGGAAAAATTGGCGCTCTGAAAATGACCGCCTGCGGCAAATCTACAGTATCGAATATCGGCTGGGTCGCGATCAGGGCTGACAGAATACCGATATCAAGTGCGACAAATAGATATTTGACCCAGAAGCGATCCTGCTTGGTTCCGATAATCCTGTAATGGAGAAAGCCCAGTGCTGCGAATATTGCGACCGCTGTTCCGTATTCGAATGCCAGCACCGGGTTGCCCGACCGCGTCACAATCAGCCATCCTCCCATCAGAACCAGTGCAACCAGCCGCCCCTTGATTGCCAGACGCAGGCCTTTCTGTTCCGCCTCATGGAAAATGGCTCTCTGCTCGGGCTTTCCCATAACGGTTTGCTGCATGAACATGCCTTTCTGCGATGGCGACCCGCCATTTTTAATGATTGCAAGTTTATTTAGGCAGACATCAGGCATACCGCTATGCGAAAAACGCAGATATTACGATCTTGAATTCGCCATGTTTTATCCCGATTACCTCCACACTGTAAGGTATAGTGCAGATCATCGTAAATTAACGGGACCTGATTGATGACGACTTCTGTGGAACGCAGACGATTTCTGAAATCCATCGCTGCTGCCGGGCTGATCCTGCCGGGTATGTCGATGGTCAATGGCGCATCGGCGGCCAACGAAAAACTTGATCTTGGCGAACCGCAAAGCTTCAGCTTTGACGCCCTGATTAAGCGCGCCCAAGCCATGTCAAAATCGCCTTATGAACCGCCTGTCGCCCCCGATCCCGAAATTGTCGGCAAGATCGATTACGACATCCATGGCAAGCTGCATTACAAGCGCGAATTTTCGCCCTATGCCGATGGTTCGGGTACCTACCCGCTGACCTTCTTCCATCTCGGCATGTATTTCGCCAAACCGGTTCACATGCATCTGGTTGACGGCGGTAAATCGCGCGAAGTCGTCTATACGCCCGACTATTTCGACATGCCCGAAGACAGCATCGCGCGCAAACTTTCGGAAAACAGCGGCTTTGCCGGGTTCCGTCTGCATGAAAATGTCGAACGTGATGACTGGAAAACGCAGGACTGGGCAGCATTTCTTGGTGCGTCCTATTTCCGTGCCATTGGGGATGAAGGCCAATATGGCCTGTCTGCGCGCGGCATTGTCGTCAATACAGCAACGTCACAGCCCGAAGAATTCCCCGATTTCCGCGAATTTTATATCGAGCCCGCGAAATCGGCGAATGCACCAGTCACGATTTATGCCCTGCTGGATGGCCCCAGCATCACGGGTGCCTACCGGTTCTATCTGACGCGCGGTGAAGGTGTGACGATGGATGTCGAAAAACATCTGTTCCTGCGCAAGGATATCGAACGCCTCGGCATTGCACCGCTGACCAGCATGTTCTGGTATTCCGAACAGAACAAATCGTTCCGCTTTGACTGGCGCCCCGAAGTCCATGACAGTGACGGTCTGGAACTTTGGACCGGGAATGGTGAACGCATCTGGCGTCAATTAAACAATCCGGAAATCATCCGTACATCGGCATTCGGCGATCAAAACCCGCGCGGTTATGGCCTGATGCAGCGCGACCGCGAAGTCAGCCATTATCTTGACGGTGTTCGTTATCACCGCCGCCCAAGCCTCTGGGTCGAACCGCTTGGCGCGTGGGAAGACGGTGCCGTGCAGCTTGTGGAAATTCCGACCGATGACGAAATTCACGACAATATCGGTGCTTTCTGGGTGCCAAATGCACCGGCCAAGGCGGGCAATAGTTATGAGTTCCGCTATCGCCTGTATTGGCAGGCACATAACCCGTTCCCGATGGACAAGCTTGCCCATGTCACCGCCACCCGCATGGGCCGCGGCGGCAATCCCGGCACGGTCCGCCCGAAGGACGAGTTGAAATTCTCGGTCGAGTTCGAAGGCGAAATCCTTGGAACCCTTGCCTATGGCGAGTTCCCGGAAATCGTTGTTTCCACCTCGCGCGGGGAAATTGTCCGTACCAAGATCGAACCGATCATGGATACCCGCATCTGGCGTGCGGCGTTTGACCTTAAAGTCGAAGGCAACGAGCCGGTCGATCTGCGGATGTACCTGAAACGCGGCGATGCACCGCTTAGCGAAACCTGGATGTTCCAGCATCTGCCGGGATTACGCGGACAGACACGCGAATAAGAACAAAGGCCCGTCATTATGGCGGGCCTTTTACGTTGCGCGTCCTGCCTTAACGAAGCGACCCAAAGAATTCCTTCAGAAGCTTGCCTGCCTCGACCTCGCCAATCCCGCCATAGACTTCGGGGCGGTGATGGCAGCTTGTGCTTTCAAAGACACGCGGGCCGTGATCGATGCCGCCGCTTTTGGGGTCATAAGCCCCGAAATAAACGCGCCGCAGGCGGGCAAATGAAATGGCGGCGGCACACATCGGGCAGGGTTCCAGCGTGACATACAGATCGCAGTTGGGCAGGCGCGGTTCGCCCTTGGCCCCGGCGGCGGCCCGGATCACAAGGATTTCGGCATGGGCTGTCGGATCATTGAGTTCCTCGGTCAGGTTGCCGGCACGTGCCAGCACCTCGCCACTATCGGCATCGACAAGAACCGCACCGACCGGCACCTCGCCACGCCTTGCGGCGGCGCGCGCCTCTTCCAGCGCCATATCCATATAGCTGTCTGCGCTCATGATTTGCTTTCCATCCCGGAATAATGAGTTGGCCGCAGCATCATCATACCCGGCCCATCGCACTGTCTGTTGACTGTTTTTCTTGAGTTTTAAGGATATGAGATTGCAATCTGTGCAAGGATCGGTCAAGCGGTGATAAGATCATGGCCGATTGCACATATGCGTGAATTGCCGTTGCCCTTCTAACGCACCGGGGTTAGTTTCCGGCCAAATTCGCTGCATCATATACTGACACAGCCACCACCAACGGGATTTGACATATCATGAGTGCCAGAAAACCGATCATCGGCATTACCCTTGATTCCGAGGAACCCGGTGGCTATTCCAAATTTCCGTGGTATGCCCTACGCGAAAACTATGCTGGTGCAGTGACGGCTGCGGGCGGCATTCCCATGCCCCTGCCCCACGAGGTCGAACTGGTTCCCGATCTGCTGGATCTGATTGACGGGCTTGTGGTCACCGGCGGCGCGTTTGATGTCGATCCCAGCCTGTTTGGGGCCGAAGAACGCCATGATACCGTGGTGACCAAAGACCGCCGCACCAAGTTTGAATGGGCGATGGCCGAAGGCGCGCTTAAACGCAATATGCCGGTTCTGGGTATTTGCGGCGGACAACAGTTGCTGAACGTGATCCTTGGCGGATCGTTGATCCAGCATATCCCAGACAGTGTTGAAAAC
>CAMPHD010000252.1 GCA_946885765.1 uncultured Thalassospira sp. | reverse complement strand
TTCCACCACTGGGCCATGTGCCAAAGAATATGTATGGCTGGGCCATTCGCCGCGAACGTCATGGCGAACCCGATACCGCCATGCAATGCGAAGTCCTGCCGGTCATTCAGCCCGACAGTCACGAGGTTCTTGTCCTCGTGATGGCGGCAGGCGTGAACTATAATGGTGTGTGGGCGTCGCTCGGCAAGCCGATCTCGGTCTTTGACGTGCATGACCTGCCCTATCATATCGCGGGCTCGGACGCGTCGGGCATTGTCTGGGCGGTCGGGTCAAAGGTCACGCGCTGGAAAGTCGGAGATGAAGTCGTCATTCACTGCAATCAGGATGACGGCGATGACGAGGAATGCAACGGCGGTGACCCGATGCTGTCCCCGACCCAGCGCATCTGGGGTTACGAGACACCGGACGGATCATTTGCGCAGTTCACCTGCGTGCAGGCGCAGCAGCTTATGCCGCGCCCCAAACACCTGACATGGGAAGAAAGTGCGTGCTACACGCTGACCCTTGCCACCGCATACCGCATGCTGTTTGGCCATCGCCCGCATATCCTGCGGCCGGGCCATAATGTTCTGGTGTGGGGGGCCTCGGGTGGCCTTGGATCAATGGCGATCCAGCTGATCACCACGGCGGGTGCCAATGCGATTGGCGTGATTTCGGATGAAAGCAAACGCGATTTCGTGCTGGGCCTTGGTGCGAAGGCCGTGATCAATCGCAAGGATTTCAATTGCTGGGGCCAGTTACCAACCGTGAATGGCCCGGAATTTGGCGACTATATGAAAGAAGTCCGCAAATTCGGCAAGGCGATCTGGGATATCACCGGCAAGGGCAATGACGTTGATATCGTCTTTGAACATCCCGGTGAACAGACCTTCCCCGTATCGTGCAACGTGGTCAAACGCGGCGGTATGGTCGTGTTCTGTGCCGGGACCACGGGCTTTAACCTGACATTCGATGCGCGCTTTGTCTGGATGCGCCAGAAACGCATTCAGGGCAGCCACTTTGCCAACCTGAAACAGGCAGCCCAGGCCAACAAGCTTGTGATTGAACGGCGCATTGATCCCAGCATGTCCGAAGTGCTGGGCTGGGACGACATTCCGCGCGCACATATGAAGATGATGCGCAACGAACACAAACCCGGAAACATGGCCGTTCTGGTTCAGGCCAAACGCCCGGGCATGCGAACCCTTGAAGAAGCAGTCGACGCCTAAGCCCACATAAAGCGTCGACTGACCGTTGGTGGCCCTGATGCGTTCTCGCCCGATCTGCATCGGGGTCGCCACTTTTCAATTCTTGCCGAACCGGCAGGACAAAAATGATAGTCTGCTTCATGCACCAGATGGACCGAACCATAGGATCAGACCGATGACCGATAAAGCCCTGCTGCCCGAACTGACCCGGCTTTGCGACGATGCGCTGGCGGCCCTTGCCCCGGTGCATCAGGCCGCCGAAACCGCGATGCGCGAAATCGTGACGGTGGATGGCAAGATCGATGCCACTGCACTGGATGAAAACCAGTATGCCGCCCACGGCTTTGCATGGTTTTCAACCTATGTCACCGCCCTAAAGCAGATGAAGGCATGGTCTGAACGCCTTGCGGCACAGGGAAAGTTCGGAACGCTTGAACAATTGATCCTGCAGGCGGCATTTGGCGAATATCTGGCACAGATACAGGGCGGCATTCCAATGTCGCAGGGCGAGTTTATCCGCCTTTCAACACTTGGCGTTCCCGGCGATACGATTGCGGCCTTTGGCGGCAGCCGCGCAGTCACGACCTTATCAGCCATGGGCAACAGCGACGCCACCCGGCGCGCGATTGCCGACCAGATCAAGGACAGCCTTGATACAGGCCGGTTTGGTGAAACCGGGCTTGAAGACGAAACCCTTGATATGGTGCGCGATCAGTTCCGGCGCTTTGTCGACGAAAAGGTCAGCCCGCACGCCCATGGCTGGCACGAACGCGACGAACTGATCCCGATTGAAATCGTCAACGAGATGTCCGAACTGGGCGTTTTCGGCCTGACCATCCCCGAAGAATTCGGCGGACTTGGCATGGGCAAAACCGCGATGTGCGTCGTGACCGAGGAACTCTCGCGCGGCTATATCGGGGTCGGCTCGCTCGGCACCCGGTCCGAAATTGCCGCCGAACTGATCCGCCTTGGCGGAACCGACGCGCAAAAGCAACATTACCTGCCGAAACTGGCATCGGGTGAAATCCTGCCAACCGCGGTGTTTACCGAACCCAATAACGGATCGGATCTGGCCCACCTGCGCACGCGTGCGATCAAGGATGGCGATATCTATAAGGTCACCGGAAATAAAACATGGATCACCCATGCCGCCCGGTCTGACCTGATGACGCTTCTGGCGCGCACCAACCCCGATGAAACCGGGTATCGCGGGCTTTCCATGCTGCTTGCCGAAAAGCCACGCGGCACGGAAAATGATCCGTTCCCGGCCAAGGGCATGAGCGGCGGCGAGATCGAGGTGCTTGGCTATCGCGGCATGAAGGAATACGAGCTGTCCTTTGATGGCTTCGAAGTCCCTGCGGAAAACCTTCTGGGCGGCGATGAAGGTCAGGGCTTCAAACAATTGATGGCAACCTTTGAATCGGCCCGCATCCAGACCGCCGCACGTGCCGTTGGCGTTGCCCAGAACGCGCTTGAAATCGGGATGCGCTATGCGCAGGACCGCATCCAGTTTTCCAATCCGCTTTACAGCTTCCCGCGAGTTTACGGCAAAATCGCCTGGATGGTGGTTGAAACCATGATCGCCCGTCAGTTGACCTATTTTTCCGCCATCGAGAAAGATCAGGATATCCGCTGCGATATCGAGGCGGGCATGGCAAAGCTTCTGGGCGCACGTGTTGCATGGTCGAACGCCGATAACGCGCTTCAGATCCATGGCGGCAATGGCTACGCCCTTGAATACCAGATCAGCCGCGTCCTGTGCGATGCCCGCATCCTGAACATTTTCGAAGGGGCGGCCGAAATACAGGCGCAGGTCGTGACCCGCGGCCTTTTGGGCCGATAGACGGGGCCGCTGCCCGAACGTCTCGCTTAGTTCCTGTTCCAGCGAACCGTGGCCCCGGTGAAAAACTTGGGCAAACTTGGCCCGTCAACCTTGACGGGCCTCTTTCTTGTATCAACCTAAAGTATGATATCTGTATACCTACCCTGCGGTGGTAACATCACTTTAATCAACAGGTAAAAAATCGAAAAATCGAAGCCTGTGCGGCCTGATGTGCCGAAGGGGAAATAGGGAGAGACGTTTTTATGAATCACGCGTCTGCATCACCGGAAAATACAATTTTTACGCGTGCAAACGCCGCGCGCGAGATTTTTGACAAACATGCCGACAAGCTCGCCGAAAGCCTTCTGGCCGAGCTGTTTGGCACAGGTCAGAACAGCCGCAATCCGCTCGATCCGAAAGCCCATGTCAGCGCACTGGCAAAACGCCTGCGCACATTGATGGCTGCCAGCAGCGGATCGGATTTTGATGCCTGCTTTGCCGATCACATTCTGGCCGATGCCATTGTCGGCACCCCGGCAAGCCGCATCGTTCAGGCCTACCACAACACAATCGAAAATTTTGCCCGACTGGCGGCCTCCGAGGGACGCGGCAGACGCGATCCCGGCGTGCTGGATGCCTGCCGTTCGGTGCTGATGGGGGATATGGCCTGCCTGATGGCCAAGGCGGAACGTAAATCCGCACAGGGCCGTTCGGCATCGGAAATCCAGTCGATGTCGGAAATCATCGAACGCGAAACCGATAACATGATCGCCGAAGTCGGTTTTCAGGCCGGTCGCACCAATGACGTGGCGCAAATCATGGCATCCGATGCGCATGATCTGTCGGAACTGGTCGAACGGATCACATCGACCACCGCCATTGCCAGCAACAATGTGTCCACCGTTGCCTCCGCGACCGAGGAATTGCAGGCATCAAGCGAGGAAATTGCGGATCGCATCCACAAAACCAACGATATCGCCAGTCAGGCCGTGACCCGCGCACAGGAAACATCGGTCACGATGAACAGCCTGTCAGACACCGCAAGCGAGATCGGCAAGGTCGTCGATATCGTCAAACGCATTTCCGATCAGACAAAGATGCTGGCGCTCAACGCAACCATCGAGGCCGCCCGCGCAGGCGATGCCGGCAAGGGCTTTGCGGTTGTGGCAAACGAGGTCAAGAACCTCGCATCGCAAACCGAAAAGGCCATTTCCGATATCAACGCCCAGATCACCGCCATTCAGAACGCCACATCCGAGGCGGTCGGCGCGATCGAGGGCATTGGCGGCGCGATTGACGAAGTCAGCCAGTTGTCATCGGATATCGCCTCATCGGTTCAGCAGCAAACCGCCGCCATCAGCGAGATTTCAACCAGCGCCCAGGAAGTGTCCACCCACATGCAGGGCATTTCCAGCGACATCGCACTGGCCAGCGAAAGATCACACAACGCCAGCAAGACATCCGAAAACCTGCGCATTCTGGCATCGAATATCCGCAAGGATATCAACGAGATGGAAAACCGGTTCCGCGTTGTTCTGCGTTCGGCAGACACCAGCAACCGCCGCAATCAGGAACGCGTTCCGATTGCCGTTGATATCGAAATGGATTTCGGCAATGGCGACAAACGCAAGGGCGTTACCGCCGATATGTCGGTGGCCGGTCTTCTGGCCCGCATCAAGGCCAGCGATCAGGACAATGGCAAACCGGTTTCGATCCTGCTTGATGGCAGCACCCGTTTGCACGGCATCCTGAAGGCGGTTTCAAATCTGGGATCGCATGTCCAGTTCACCGAACTGGACGAAGAAGCCAACCGCACGATCATGGGGCTTTTGCAAAAAACCCGCGATCACGACAACAAGATCGCCGAACTGGGCGCACCATTGGCGGCCCAACTGGCAAAGGTACTGGAAAACGGCATCCGCAATGGCGAGATCAGAAAAGAAGATCTGTTCCGCCCCCGCTATGAACCGATTGACGGCACCGACCCGATACAGTTCATGACGCCCTATATCCCGTTCACAGACCGGCATTTCACCCCCTTGCAGGAAGAAATCCTGCAAAAGGACAAACATATTGTCTTTGCCGCCGGGGTGGATATCAACGGCTTCCTGCCGACCCATAACAAGGTCTACAGCCAGCCACAGCGCCCCGGTGAACCGGCATGGAACATGGGCAATTGCCGCAACCGCCGTATCTTTGACGACCGGGCGGGCCTGATGGCCGCACGCAATACCAAACCCAAACTGTTGCAGACCTATTTCCGCGACATGGGATCGGAAGTCGTGTTCATGAAGGAATGCGACATCCCGATTGTTGTGAATGGCGAACAATGGGGCAATCTGCGCATCGGCTATCGCGCCTGATCATTGCCAGAAGCAGA